>JAUVLU010000026.1 GCA_030600585.1 Candidatus Cloacimonadota bacterium
GATCTCAGCATTTGCTGTTTCAGTATCAACTATCTCAGTTGTTTCAGGAACAATCAATTCTTGATTATCTGGTCCTGTGGGTTCGTCTTTACTGCAACTAACTAAAACAACGATTATAGTAATTATTGATAAAATAAAAACTAATTCTTTTTTCATTCTTCCTCCAAATTACTGCTAACGTTTGAGTTCACATGCCGACGTAGAAGGTCGGGTAAAGCGAATTGTTAGCCGATATTTTCTTATCGGATTTTACTTGCCCACTGAAATAGGTAATCATCATATTTTCCTACCGCAATGACTTCTTCGAATGATTCAAGTATGTCCAGCATGAAATCGAACTGAATATCAGAAATCAGAGATTTAATATCTTGGCTTCTAATGATATCAGCTTTGCTTAGATAGTAAACTTTTAGATAGTAACCCTTGATCACTCTTCTGGCATTATTCAGATTTTTAAATTCCTCACCATTTTTTTCTTTAAGCTCTCTAAATTTGAATTTGTATTCTTCACTGTGTTCTTTTTTAAATTCACTTAACAAACACAAGGCATCATACATGAGTTGAGAACTAAATTCTGTTCTAAGATGTAATAATATTTGAGTTTTAACTCCCTTATAGGAGACTTTCACTGTACGCCAAGCAGCTATTGTAGCAACTGCAGCTGCTATCGCGCTAACGGCACTGATTATTACAATTATCGTACTATCCATATCTATCTACCTCCAAATATTATACTACTAGAATCAAGCAGAAATCCTTTTAACAACTTTTAATCAAAGTTTTAATTCCAAAAAAATCATTAGATTCCTAAACAGTCACAAAATTTTCGATTTTAGCATTTAATGATATTCTCAATGATGAACTCCATAAACCATAAAAAAAATATAGAATCGGAAAAATGTGTCAAGAAAATTAAAGGAGTGCGGGTATACAAAAGTGCAAGAGTGCAGAAAATAAAATACAATCCTTAAAGATAATTGACACAATACAAACACTTTTAAAAATGAATTTTATAAAATTTGATTGGAGTTAATATGAAAAGTATGACCGGATATGGCAGAGCAAAATACTTAGACGAGAATATCGATCTGGAAATTGAAGTAAGGTCTGTAAACAGCCGTTTTCTGGATCTCCGCATAAAACAGCCGTATTATCTTTCCTTTTTGGAAGCTGACATTTCCAAGCAGATCAATAAAATAATAGTCCGCGGAAAAGTTGATGTAAATATTAATCTCAATTTACTCAAAACACCTGATATGGAGCTTAATGAAGAGATGGTAAAAGCTTATTGGGAATTATATAATAAAGCAAAAGAGATGGTAAACACCGATGCACATCTCCCCTTTTCTAAATTGCTTTCCGAAGAAAATATTATAAGAATTGGAAAAAAAGAAATAGATGAAGATAATATGAGTAGAATCGTTATGACGACATTGAATGAAGCTATAGCTTCGCATCAGAAAATGGCATCAGCAGAGGGCAGCTCTATGAAGGAATACTGCATAAATTCTTTGTCGACAATGAGTTCTGCCTTAAATAAAATTGAAGCTGAGTTTCCCAAATATAAAAAAGAAATTTATTTAAAATTAAAAGATAATATTGAGGAATTGCTTGGTGAATTCATAAAGGAAGAAGATCATAAAAAACTGCTTTTGGAGACTGCGATATATGTTGAAAAGGCTGATATTACCGAAGAAATTGTGAGATTAAAGAACCATATTGATAAGTTTTCTGCCCTTTTGAATGAGATGGAAGAACTTGGTAAAAAATTGAATTTTGTTTTGCAAGAAATGCACAGGGAGATAAATACGATTGGCTCAAAGTTCAATTCTACAAAAGTGTTTAATGATATTATCCTTATTAAGGAAGAAATTGAAAAATGCAGGGAGATAGTACAAAATGTCAAATAATGAACTAAAATTAAAATGGGTTTCGTATCCATTCAAAGATTTTCCGGCAATCTCTGCCCTATTGATTGTGTTCTTGATCGTTATAAGTTTACTGCTTTGGAAAATAACCGTAGTTAATTGGAATATGCCTCTTTTCTTTTATTTGGGAATGGGAATATTTTTCCTGAGTTTGATAACATATTTCATACCTACAACTTATGAGCTTTATGAAGATAAGATCATTGTTCATTACTGGCTTATAAAAGCAGAACGGCCATATACTCATTTCGGCTGCTATTATATCGATAAAAAAGGGATAATGTTAAGTACTTTTAAAATGCCCCGTAAACTTGATCCTTTCCGCGGGCTTTCTTTACGCTTTTCTAAAACTAAAAATGAAAAAGTTGAACTTCTTAAAATACTTGAAGAAAAGATCGGAAATAAAGTATAATTAAATGTATGATAAAAATTTAGCATACTCTATCATTAAATTACTTGAAGATAACCATCATAACTATTTCAAGATAAAAGATATAGCATATGCAATAAGGCTGAGAAAACATAAATATAAAGATCTTGTAGATACTCTTTTTAAATTAGCAAAAGATGGAGAGATCAATCTGAAGAACCGCAAATATTATGCAGTTAAAACAAAAAGATCACAAAATATCACCGGCACATTTGATGCGACTACTTTAGCGAGAAACAAATCATTTGCTTTTGTAAAAGCAGAACCGGAGGATATTTTCATATCTTCAGAAGACACTTTAAATGCCTATCACAAAGATACGGTTGAGGTAGAAGTTAACTATCAGCGGAATGGCAAGAAACACGGAATTATTACAAAGATCGTAAAAAGGGCTAATACGAAGATCATCGGTACTTTTCAGGAATATAATGGAAAGTATTATATTATTCCTGATAATTCACGGATCCATACAAATTTTGCGGTGAATGATATTTTAACTGCTGCAACCGGTGAGAAAGTTGTTCTCGAAGTAACCAACTGGGGCAGTCGAGAGTATCATAAAATCCCAGCCGGCAATGTGATAGAAGTGCTTGGCAAAGCCGGAAACCCTGATGTAGAGGTTCTGAGTGTTATCATGCAATATGACCTACCTCTGGAATTTCCTCAAAATATATTCAATGAACTTAATGATCTTTCAGATGAAATTTCAGAAGCTATTATATCAAAACGTAAAGACCTCAGAGATTTGCTTACATTCACCATTGATCCGGCTTCAGCAAAAGATTATGATGATGCAATATCTTTGATCAGCAGCAAAAATGGTTATACGCTTTATGTTCATATTGCCGATGTTGCGCACTACATAGATATAGGAAGCAATTTATTCAAAGAAGCTGCAAAACGAGGAAACAGCTACTATTTTCCTAAACGTGTGATACCAATGCTGCCGGAGAAAATTTCCAACAAAATTTGCAGTTTGCGTCCATTTGAAGATAAACTTACATTAACAGTCCAGACACAATACAATAATAATTTCAAGATCATTTCGCAAAGTGTATATGAAAGTATAATCTGCTCAAATGCCAGATTTAATTATGAAGAGATAGATGAATTCTTTGATGAGAAGAAAGAATTAGAACCCGAAATTGCCGAAACCCTCATCAATATGCGCAAACTATCTACAGCACTTACAAAGAACAGAATTAACTGCGGATACCTCAGGCTTAACATTCCTGAAACTATTTTCATTTTCGATGACGAAGGGCATGTTGTCGATCTTGGACGCAGCGAGGAAACAGATTCGCATAAAATGATAGAAAACTTTATGCTGGTTGCAAACGAGTATATTGCAAAAGAACTTTCAATTGGGAAAACAATTTATAGAATACATGAAAAGCCGGATGAAGATAGACTGATAAAGCTCAAAGAGGAAATTACAAGCTATAATATAAAAATGGAAATGCATCAGAATATGAATGTTGTGCTGCAGAAATTGTTGAACCAGCTTCCCGATGAAAATTACCACAGAGTTTTTGACCGCAAGATCCTGCGAAGTATGAAAAAAGCAAAATACTCTGTTGAAAATTTAGGGCACTTCGGACTTGCAATGCGATATTACACTCACTTCACCTCACCTATCAGAAGGATTTCAGACCTGATCATTCATCATCAAATTAAGAATAAATTAAATTCCCAACAAACTCCTTTTTCATCCTCTCATCTTTTCAAACTTGCCAAAATTGCGACTGAGAGAGAACAGATAGCTGATGAATCCGAACGGGAAGTTGACCTAAAAAACAAAACGATCTTTATGAAAAAGAAAATCGGTGATGAATATACTGCGATCATTATTGCTGTCCGCAATAATTCCTTAATTGTTGAATTAGACAGATATCCAGTAACAGGTATTATCGATATATCTTCTTTAAATGATGACTATTACGAATTTTTCCCACAACATAGCCGTTTCATCGGCAAAAGAAATGGAAAGATTTATAAATTGACAGATAAACTGAAAGTTCTTTTAAGCAGCGTAGATGACGAAATTCATTTTAAGGTTCTAAAATAAAATATTATAAGAAAATTAAATTTTCTAAAAAAAAGGAAATAATATATGTTTATTTATCGCATATTAACATCGTTTATTATAGGTATAAGTTATCCATTCATTAAATTACGTATGAAAAGTAAGCGAGGAAAGCAAAGAATTGGCATCCTGAAATATGGTTTTGAAAAATGTATATGGATCCATGCTGCTTCAGTTGGAGAGGTAAATGCTGTAAAACCGCTTATAAATCAACTTCTGCAAAAATATCCGCAAAAAGATTTTATTATGACTACAATGACTTCAACAGGATTGGAAGCTGCAAAGAAGATCAGTCCGAAATTAGCTGTCAGCCTTTTCCCGATCGATGCTTCGTTTATCCAAAGAAGATTCTTTAATACAATAAACCCTGAATTGATAATCCTGGTAGAAACTGAAATCTGGCCTAATATGCTGCATATTGCAGGAAAACGTAATATTCCGGTAATAATGGTAAACGCACGTATTTCAGATAGATCGTTCCCCAAATATAGAAATCTTCGCCTTTTATGGAAACCAGTTTGGAGGGTTATCAAAGCTGTAAATGCCCAATCGGAAAAGGATGCACGAAGATTCATGGGATTCAAATTCAATAATGTAGTAAATGCGCATAACCTCAAATTCTGCATTGATCTTCCTGAATTCGATAATAACACTTTAAGGAAAGAATTAGGCTATTCTGAGGACGATTTCATCATTGTTTGGGGAAGTAGTCGTCCCGGAGAAGAAAAGCTCTTTAAAGAGGTTTTTATCAGCCTTAAAGAGAAAATAAATAACCTTAAGGTCATTATTGTTCCGCGTCATCTTCATCGAATTCCACAAGTATGCGATTTTTTTAAGGAATTTGATTATAAACTCTTTTCCAAATTAGAAGAATCCGGTGATATACTTTTTGTTGATGAAATGGGTATTTTAAACATGATCTATGCTCTTTCCGATATTGCCATCGTTGGTGGCAGTTTCTATAATTTTGGCGGACACAATCCACTTGAACCTGCCTTTTATGGAACTTCCACGATCATCGGGAAATATCATCATTCCTGCAGAGATTCTGTAGATAGGCTTTTAGATAACAACGGTATTATCGTATCTGACAAAAAGAAATTAATTGATGACATCCTGAATTTGTATAATAATAAAGAACTTCGTGAGCAGCTTGGTTCTAATGCCAAACAAACTCTTGGGCTTAATTCCGATAGCCTGAAAACGAATTTGAAGATATTGGAAAAATATTTGAAGTAGTGTTATGAAAGAAGCTTTATTTTACAGTAAATTAGATGATCATAAAGTAAGATGTGATCTGTGTCCGCACAATTGTGTAATATCAACGGGAAAAACTGGAATATGCAGAGCGCGTAAGAATATTGATGGAGTCCTTTTTGCAATAAATTACGGGAAAACTATTACGATCAGTATAGATCCAATGGAGAAAAAACCATTATATCATTTCCATCCGGGCGAAAGCATTCTTTCTATTGGACCAAATTCCTGTAATTTCTCCTGTAAATTCTGTCAGAATTATCAATCAAGCCAGTTTGAAGTTCCCACTACAACAATAACACCCGGAAAATTACTTGACCTGTGCAAGCTTCATTTATGCAATTTTGTAGCATTCACCTACACCGAGCCGACAACATGGTTTGAATTCATAATAGATTCTTCTAAATTATTAAAAGAAAATGGCATTAAAACCGTGATGGTAACAAATGGTTTCATTAAACAAGAACCTTTAAAAGAGCTTCTCCCCTATATCAATGCCATGAATATCGACCTAAAAGCTTTCGATGAAAAATTCTACAAAAGTATCTGTAAGGGTTCATTACAGCCAGTATTGGAAACAATAAAAACAGCTTCAAAATCGTGCCATGTAGAAATAACAAATCTTATTATCACAGATGAAAATGATTCCGAAGAACAAATCCGTGATCTTGTAGATTTCGTTGCAAGCGTTAATCCTGAGATTCCACTACATTTCTCGCGCTATTATCCTGTTTATAAAATGGAGAATCCTCCAACCTCGGTTTCTACACTAGAAATGGCAAAAAAAATAGCTGAGAAAAAATTGAACTATGTTTATCTTGGGAACATTGTAACGGAAAGAGATACAAATTGTCCGAACTGTGATCATCTGCTTATCCGCAGAGATTATCCTTTGAAAAATGATATTTTAGATGGAAAATGTCCATCCTGCGGTCACACCATTTACGGTGAATTTTAATGATCCGAGATCTTCGTAAAATATTCACATCTGCAGATATTGTTCTAATATTCTTCCTTCTATCAATCGCAGTATTTATGCTTGTTCTCATTAAAGATGATATTTCAGCAAAACATGTCGAGATCAGCTATCATAATAAGTTTATGGTTTCAGTTCCATTGAATAAAGACAGAATAATCGATCTCGATGAAGGAATAGTTGTTGAAATTAAAGATGGAAAAGTAAGAATGAAGGAGTCAACCTGTAAAAACAAGTATTGTGTTAAACAGAGCTGGAGTAACCGTTTCCCAATTATCTGCATTCCGAATGAAGTATCAATTGTGATAAAAAGCAAAAAGAAAGACGAAATGCTTATAACGAGGTAATGTAACACGTTCACCTTGAACGTGCTGAAAAGAATTTTAGAATAAGGGAGAAATAAATTGAGTTACAAGTAAAACAAGATTCCAATCTTGTTATGTTTACTCGAAATCGGAGTTTCGAGTTACTTTCTCTTTACTCGAAATCGGACCCGGTGAAATATTCAGCAAGCTGATTTCACAGGTTAAAAGCTATGAGTTACAAGTAAAACAAGATTCCAATCTTGTTATGTTTACTCGAAATCGGACCCGGTGAAATATTCAGCAAGCTGATTTCACAGGTTAAAAGTTTCGAGTTACTTCTTCCTCACCACATAAATCAAATTATCAGAATTCTCTGTAACATCACCGTTATCAAAATCTCCGTAAATATTGATGATTTCAAATTTGCATTTTTCAAATAATAATTTCATGTAATCTTTACTGCATTCTTTTAAGGAAATATCAATAAAAGTTCTTCGTTCTTCACCATTCTCAGCTATTTCGAGATATTCGTCTTTCCAGTGTTTGATCTGATTGATACGGTCAATTTTATGTGAAGTGTACATTGTAACGGTGGAATTATTAATTGGATATTCTGCGGTATATGAATGTGTTCTTGGCAAAATTTCTGCACCTTCACAAATTCGCGGATTAATATCCATTGCCAGCACTCCCCCATCTTCAAGGTGATCATAAATGTTGTTCAAACATTTTATCTGTTCTTCAAGTGTGAGAAGCTGCTGAAATGAGGAATAACTAATAAAAGCAAATTTGAATTTCCTGTTAATTTTAAAGGTTGTCATATCTGAATTCAAAATTTCAATATTCGGTAAGTTTTTTGCTTTTAGAATATTAAGCATTTCATTGGAATTATCAATTACAAAGATGATGTGTCCGTCTTTTATTAATTCTTGAGTTATCCTGCCGGAACCGCAGCACAGCTCAAGGATCGGTCCACCGTATTCTTTAGCGAGTACTTTCCAAATACGAATATCCTCTCTTTGATTTGTGCAGATAAGATCAAATTCCCAATCATAATATTTGGCATGCTTATTCCAGTTCATTTTTTACCTTTATATTCTTGTTCCTCCTGAAAGCATTCGGGATTTTGGGAACAGTAATTTTATTTAAAAAAATTCTATAATTAAAAACAATCCTTAAGTCAAATCCGCCTAAGCGTTTTTAACTCAAGTCTTGCTTTTCTAACCTTCGGAAGTAAAATTATTTCACTTACTCTTATCCGTTAAATCCGTGAAGATCCGTGAGCAATTCATTAATTCTATTTGAATTTTTCTATTCTATCTTCAATCAGTTTTTGAATTTCATGCAGACGTTCTTCTGTTTCGGCTTCGTAACGTAAAACGAGAACAGGAGTAGTATTTGAAGCTCTGCAAAGTCCCCAGCCGTCTTTAAAAGTTATTCGCATTCCATCAATAGCATTCACATCGTATCCTTCAGCAATAAATGAATCACGAACTTTTGCTACCAGATTGAACTTTTCTTCGTCAGTACTTTTGAAATGAATCTCCGGAGTATTATACACTTTGGGCTGATCTTCCAGAAATCGGCTTACCGGCACATCTGTTTTGCTCATTATCTCAACAAATCTTGCGCATACATAAATAGCATCATCAAAGCCAAGGAAACGATCTTTTAAGAATATATGACCGCTCATCTCACCGCTCATTAAAAGACCTTCTCTCTGCATTTTGCTTTTAATATTGGCATGACCGGTTTTATACATTATTGGAATTCCACCGTGTTTTTTTATGTCATCAAAAAAGATCTTTGAGCATTTCACATCACCGATGATCTTTTCACCCGGATTATTTATTAAGAAATCACGCGCAATGATATTTAATGTTTGATCTCCAAACAGCATTTTACCGGTTTCATCAATTACGCCTATCCTGTCTGCATCACCATCAAGCCCGAGTCCAACCTCAGCATCAGAGTTCTTAACTTCTGCAATCAGATCTGTCATATATTTTTCTACAGTTGGGTCGGGATGATGATTTGGAAAAGTTCCGTCCGGCTCACAATATAGCTCCTTGACTTTACAGCCAAGCCTTCTTAATATCTCGGGAAGATATGGTCCACCGGCACCATTCCCACCATCTACAATAACTTTTACAGGTCTTTCGAGCTTTATATTATCAACAATATAATCTTTATAAATTTCATGCATTTCATCGTTTGTGGAAAGGGAGCCTTCTCCGGTTTCAAAATCTTTGTTCTGGATCAGTTTCAGGATTTCCTGTATTTGCTCACCATAAACGCTTTGCAAACCTTTATTCAACTTGATCCCATTATATTCAGCGGGATTGTGACTGGCAGTGATCATAACACCACCATCTGTCTTCAGCTTCCAAATAGAAAAATATAGAACAGGAGTAGCTGTAGTGCCAACATCAATGACATCGATTCCGGTTTCAAGCATACCTTTTATGAATGCTTTTTTAAAGGCGGGAGTGCTGAGACGCGCATCACCACCTATACTTACAGTTTTCAAATCCTGTCTGCGGATAAAGGTTCCATAACCTTTTCCAATTTGGTAGAGAATGTCTTCATTAAGGTCTACATCTACAACACCTCTTATGTCATAAGCTCTAAAAATCTGTGGATTAACCATAATTTACTCCTTATTATTTATATAATTAATTAAAATTGGAATTATCTTATTGAAAGCTCTACTTCGGTGGCTTATCGTTTCTTTCTCGGTTTGCGTCATTTCCCCGAATGTTCTACCTGTTTCATCAGCTCTGAATATAGCATCATAACCGAAACCATTATCACCAAATTCTTCTTCTGTTATTTTTCCTTCAACGATTCCTTCTGTAGTCGCTATCAATCCATCCGGAGAAACAAGAGCGCAGACAGTGCAGAACCGGGCATTTTTATTGTTTTTGTTTTTCATTTCTTTAAGCAATTTCACTCGATTATCTTTATAGGAACAACCCTCTCCCGCAAAGCGAGCAGCATAAACACCTGGTTTGCCATCTAATGCATCAACGAATAAACCGGTATCATCTGCAATTGTGAGCAATTTGGAATACTCAGCACATTCTGTTGCTTTCTTAATGGAATTTCCTTTGATCGTGTCTTTGTCTTCTATCACATCGAGCATATCAGGGAATTGAGAAGCGGAGACTATTTCTACTTTTAGATCCTTTAATATCTCTTTTATTTCAATTACTTTATCTTCGTTGCGAGTTGCGAGTAGTAGTTTCATTTGTTTCCTTCTTATAATTTATAGTTTAATGACAAAAATAATGTATTTCCTAGTTCGTAAGGTCCATAATAATTTAGGTCTATGTTTAAGGGTATATTTCTGAAAGGTGAAATACTCAAACCGACCATACGATTTTGATATAGTGTAAAGACAACTTTTTTTTCTCCATTTGAATATCTAAAGTTGTTTGTGAAAAAAAAACATTGTTTAAACCGCATATGCAAGTATTTATTAAAAATATATTCTAAACCTAAAGATAAATCTGCTTCAAATAATATATTTTGATCATCAAAGAAGTTATTAGTATCATTCACATCATTTTTCAAGATTTTATCTTGATTTACAAGAAATACTTGAGTTTTCCATCCCATTAATAAATTCAATTTCTTTTTAAAAATCCAATTTTTCCCATAACCAATGAAACCTGATAGCTCGCTATATTTTAAGGTTTTGCCAATATAGGAATAATTGGAATTTTCGGTAATAAGAGAATCACCTACATTCTGATAATCGTCAACAAGAGATGAAATTGTGCAATCTTCTTCAAAAGTTGAATTAAGATAATCTGCTTCGTAAGCTTCCCATAAAACACCACCAACAAGTGATGATCTTTTATTATCGTTGATTTTACGCAAAATTCTTCCTGAGAATCCAATAGAATAATCCGGGCAAGAATATTGATACTCTTCAAGAATACTTTTATTAAAATAAGCAACATCCCTATGTCCATCATAATAAAAGTAATCATATATTCCATCGCCATCGGGATCACCATCTCGTAATTCTTGATAAGTAAAACTTCCTTGATAATCTCCTTTCCCAATTGCAACATTACTTAAAAGACTTAAAGTTTTGTTTCTGCTTAACTTTTTTTTCCAACCAATTTTTAACTTATGGTTAATTTTCTTTATAGAATTCACATCTTCTTGACTTGAAAAGCGGTCATAATAATCACTCTCATAAGAATATGTATCTATCAAAATATTGTCTTGGTTATTAGTATAAATACTATAACTAAAGGCAATATTATCTTTTCCTAAAATTATAGAAATAGAGGAAAAGTTCTGATCAAATTTATCTCTATACTCGATATTATTAAATTGCTGAACAGTACCTTGGTAACTTATATTTTTTTTGTGAAACGAAACTGCTAAATTCATATTATGTATCTTCTTGCAGTACAAACCTGAAAATTTATAATTTGAAGTAAAATTTGAACTCAGGTATAAGAATTGGTTTGTTAAACTATTAAGTTCAACAGGATTTCGTATAATATCTGAAAAGAAATCATCATTTATCCAAGCAGGATCACTTTCTATTCCATTATTTCCGATAGAAACCAAACCACGAGCAACTAAAATATTTGCTGTCAGTAATATTACGAATAGGCATAAGATTATCTTTCGCATTAAGCTCCTTAAATAAGTTTAATACATTGTACTAATGTATCTTTGAAACCCAACCTTTTATCTTTCTCAGTATATTTTTATCGAGAAAGTTTTCTGCAACATAAGTTATTTTTTGAAGAAGTTTTAAAACATCCTCTTCTCCGCTCCAGTTATCGATTAAAACTTGTTTATCTAATTCATTCAAAACAATATTCAATCCATAAACAACCAGAACAAGATCATCTACATAACCGATGAACGGAATGAAATCCGGAATAATATCTATTGGAGAAATTACATAAGCAATGATCCCTCCCACCAATAATTTCTGTTTTCCACCCACACGTTTATCAACAGTCAATCTGCATAAAAGAATAAAGAAATCCGGTAAAGTAAGAAGATACTCGGTAAACACTCCAGCTCTTTCTCCACCTTTAGCAACAGCTAATTTTTGTATCTTCTTTCTCAATTTCCCGTAGAATTTCAATTTCTTTTGATCATCAGTAAAATCTTCTTCCTGTTCCACTGTAATTTCGATTTCCTCTGCTTGAATTTCATTTTTCTTATCTTCAACCATTGCTCCTCCTATTTAAGCCCTTCGAGTAATGAAACTGTAATATCCAGTTTCGTTTTAACTTCCATAAATTTTTCTTTTTCTTTTGAAATGATCTGCTCCGGCGCATTTGCGATAAACTTAGAATTATTAAGTTTACCATTGATCTTTTTCAATTCAATTTCAAGTTTTGCGATCTGTTTTTTAAGTTTTTCTCTTTCCTCGTCAAGATCGATAAGTCCTTCCAAAGGTAGATAAATTTCGATGTTCTGAATAACTGCCGCAATACTGGATTTCGGTTTTTGCAGATCGACAGCAATTTCCATTTCAGCTATTTTTGCCAGTTTGGCAAAATAATTTTGATAATCATGCAAAAGCCGGATCTGATCTTCTGATGCAACTTTGATGAAAATGGCAACTTCTTTGCCGGGAGACAGATTTACCTGCTTTCGTAAATTACGAATAGCAGTGATCGCTTCCTGGATAAGTTTCATATCTTTATCTATCTTTCTGTTTATAAATGATTTATCCTGCTTTGGGAAAGCTGCCAGAACTATTGTTTCCTCATCCATCGGAAAATAGTGTTTAATTCCCTGCCAAACCTCTTCCGCAATGAATGGCATTATCGGTTGAAGCAATCTCATTGATTGTTGCAGAATATCCAGAAGAATGAAGGTTGCCGTCAACTGACCTTGTTTATCTTCTTCATTATAAATCCTGTCTTTTGAAAGTTCCAGATACCAACTGCAGAATTCTTTCCAGATGAAATCCATCAGAATATTGGCAGCATCATTAAAACGAAGTGATTCATAATTCCTGCGTGTCTCTTCGATAACTTCGTTCAACCTGCTGTAAATCCATTTATCGGCAAGTTCAAGTTTCAGTTCATCTCTTTTGGGAAGACCTTCGATCTTCTCTGCATTCATCATAATGAAGCGATAGGCGTTCCATATTTTATTGGCAAAATTCCGCCCTGTTTCCAGGATTGAGTTGGAATAATAACTGTCCTGTCCTTTAGGACTGGCAAAGATAATACTGAATCGAAGCGCATCAGCTCCCACGTTCTCAATTATATCTAAAGGATCAGGTGAGTTACCCAGGGATTTGCTCATCTTAATTCCTTTCTCATCACGAACCATTCCGTGCAATAAAACTGTATCGAATGGTATTTTATCTTTGAATTCGAGCGTAGCCATTATCATTCTGGCAACCCACAGATAAATAATATCCGGTGCTGTTACAAGTAGATTTGTAGGAAGAAAATATTCAAGTTCTTTGGTTTCTTGGGGCCAACCAAAAGTTGAGAAAGGCCAGAGCCAACTTGAAAACCAGGTATCAAGAACATCTTCATCCTGTTTGAATTTATTGTGTCCACATTTGGGACAGGTAATCGGTTCTTCCTTAGCAACTACGATCTCATCGCAGTTCTGGCAATAGTAAACCGGAATTCTATGTCCCCACCAGATCTGGCGTGAAATACACCAATCTCGAACGTTATCCATCCAATGATAATAAACCTTTGTCCATCTCTCCGGCTGAAATTTTACTTTTCCGCTCTTAACAACTTCGATCGCTCTTTCTGCCAGCGGTTTCATTTTAACGAACCACTGATCGGAAAGATATGGTTCGATAATCGTATCACAGCGGTAACACTGTCCAACTGCATGTTCGTGCGGTTTTATATTTCCAAGAAGTCCCTTTTCTTTTAAACATTTAACAATTTTATCACGTGCTTCAAATCTATCGAGACCTGCAAATTCTTTGCCGGCATTTTCATTCATCACGCCGCATTCATCGATAACAATAATTTGCTCAAGATCATGCCGCAGTCCGATCTCATAATCGTTAGGATCATGTGCCGGAGTAACTTTTACACAGCCGCTGCCAAATTCCATATCTACAAATTCATCGGCAATTATAGGTATTTCTCTACCCACAAATGGGAGAATAACGGTTTTCCCAATCAGGTCTTTATATCGTTTATCTTTAGGATTCACAGCAATAGCAGTATCTCCCAGCATTGTCTCCGGGCGGGTTGTGGCAACTGTTACGTATTTTAATGTTCTAGCTCCTTCGACTCCGCTCAGGATGACAGATTCTTTAAAAGGATACTTCAAATCCCACAAGTTACCTACTTTATCTTCATGCTCTACTTCATCATTGGAAAGAGCTGTATGGCAACGCGGACACCAATTGATTATTCGTTTCCCCTTGTAGATAAACCCTTTCTCATATAATTTTACAAAAACTTCTTTAACCGCATCGGAAAGTCCTTCATCTAAGGTGAATCTCTGTTTTGTCCAATCGCAGGAACAACCGAGCTGCTTGAGTTGTTCGATGATCAAACCGCCCTTTTCTTCCTTCCATTTCCAAATACGTTTTATTAGTTCCTCTCGACCAATCTCATGTCGGGTTTTACCCTCTTTTGCCAGTTCTTTTTCTACCATGTTCTGGGTTGCGATTCCAGCATGATCAACTCCCGGCAGCCATAATGTGGGAACTCCTGTCATTCTTTTGTAACGTATCATCACATCCTGAAGTGTATTATTAAGAACATGACCCATGTGCAGAATATTCGTAACATTCGGAGGAGGTATCAAAACTGTGAAAGGTTTTTTTGTTTTATCTATCTTTGGTGTGAAATAACCTTTATCTATCCAGTGTTTATACCATTTCTTTTCAATTTTTTGTGGTTCGTAACTTTTATTTATTTCCATATATTATCCTTATATTTTTAGCCGCTAAGAACGCTAAGTTCCACTAAGAAATAAGCGAAAACGGACTTTCACTGAATTTTTTAGCCACAAATTAACACGAATAAGCACGAATTTCTTTTTGTAAAATAATTCACTTATTTTTTGTCATTCCCTCAAAAGAGGGAATCTAAAATTTTATCATTCTGTGAACTTCCAATTAAATTGGAAATTATACTATTATTTATTCTATCATTATTCCTTTTGTCATTCACGTGAACTGTGTCAGACTTTTGACGGAAACGGGAATCTCTGCAGAACCAATAGATTCCCAATCGAGTTGGGAATGACATTATTACTTTTTTTATGTGCCCTTCTGCCTGCCCCGTAAGGAAGAATGAATGTATCGGGGTGGCTACACATTTTCTTTACAGTATAATGCTTTCACTATATCTATAAATTTCACGTGTGATGGGAAGGCGATCTTGGGAAGATCATCAAAGCCGACATAACGTGCTTCGACTGCATCATCTCCAGCCTGAAGCTCACCTCCCACGACTCTCATCAGAAAGCCGAATGAAATAACTTTTTCGTATATTGGTGAAAATTCGCAATCATAACCCAATTGAATAATAATTTCTCCATCAAGTCCTGTTTCTTCTTTCATCTCATCAATAGCGCAATCTGCAGGATCCTGATCTATTTCCACATAACCGCTGGGCAGAGCCCAGCCACCTGCATTAGGCTCAAATTTACGTTTTATTATAACTATTTCGTTTTTATCGTTTATAATAACACAAGCTGAAGCAGGAATCGGATTCTTGTAAAATGTCCAACCGCATTTTGTGCATTTTGGCCGCATCTTTCCTTCACGATCAGTCTGAAGCATCATTTTATTCCCGCATTTAATACAGAAATTTACGTTTTGATAAGATTCTTTTTTAATAGCCATTTCTTAACTCTTCACATCAAAATTTAATTTAATTATTTTATTTGCTTCAATAAAATATACACATTTTTCTAAAATATCAAAATCACTTAAATGATCTATCTTTTTATCTGAATTATAAACAACTAATGTGTTCCCAGTTATATTTTCTATCAACTCAATTTCATTTTCCGAAAACATTAAAATAATGCTGCTGTCAAGCCGTTTATACTTATTCAGTGAAATCTGAAATATGGAATTTTCTGTAACCGAGGGGATAGTTTCAAGCTGCTTTGCCCAGAATTCTTTTCCGGTATCACGGTTAAGGCAGATCGCATTTTTTTGTTTTGTAAGAACAAGGATTCTATTTGCATCGAGTAGTTCAATATTTACTAACTCTTCTTTAAATTGTTTTTCCCACATTATTTTTTTAAGGTCTTTACTAAGAACAAAGAGCTGATTTGAACCGATCAGGTAGATATTCTTATAATCAAAATAAGGTTTTTGCTTCAAATCTACATCAAATTCTCTTTCTGCTGTTTTTTCCAGAATTATTTTTTGCTTCTGAAATAGCTCAATATCATAAGATAAATTTAAAATCTCGTTAAAAACTTCCTGAGATTGTTGTTCAATATCCAGCAATTTCTGCATTAACTCGTTCTTCAGGAATTCGCTATTTTTTTGTTTTTGAATATACTGCTGTTCTGCCAGCCAGTTCTTTCCATAAAAAACATAAGCTACTGTCATTATAATTATTATTGCCATAATAAAAGCAATGAATCTCTTTTTCGTCTTACTTTTCATTTAACTCCACCATTTAATAAAACTTCTATAAAAGACTCTTATCAAGATAGGAAAATGCATCAACATATTCGTATAGGAAGCATTTGCGAGCGGGCAATAACACTCTTTTCTCTTTATTGATAATCTCTCTTTCTTCATATTTTCATTAAACCAGATCTTTTTGAAATTATAATCATTAACCCGCAAACTTCCCATAGATTCTGCTTTTATACAGCATGACCAAATTTCACCATCAGGCGAGATCTGGGCAGAAGTAATTCCAGCATAACATGGAATAACCTGTGTTTTATCCCGCAATATTTTCTTTACTAAATTATAATACTCAATTCTAAAAGATTGCGTGATCTTGTTCATACCTTTGAATTTACCATTTTTTATACGATGAATTAGATAATCGATAGATGTGCAATAAGAAATGATATCCGGTGTAATATCGCTCTCCATTGTATCTAGTTCAATACGCTGTTCTGCAATTTCAGTAATATAAGAATCCGGTTCAAGCCGCATAAGTTCATTTGCGATAGAAGAAAATTCGACAACATTCAATTTTGAAATTACAGTATGGATACCAATTGCAAGATTATCTATTTTCAAACTTTTAAGTTTATTAAAAGTGCTAATTACTTTCTTATAATTTCCAGGAACATTACGAATCTCATCATGCTTTTCTTCAATCCCGTCAATCGAGAGATTAATTATTATCTGACTCTTTGAACAGATTTCAGTAATTTTTTTAACGTTGTTAACAATAACATCCGTTAACAAACCATTTGAAGGGATATTGATAATTTTGGGTTTGCAGTATTTGTATAATTCTTTGCAAATTTCAACAATATCTTTGCGTAGGAAAGGTTCGCCGCCGCTTAGTGTTATCCAGTATGGTGATCTGCCAAGTTTTTTAAAGATCAGTTTATATTCAGAAATGGTAAGATCATCCGATTTCTTTTTCCAAACATTACAAGTTTTGCATCTTGAATTACATTTATACAAAATACTTAAAGTATAATTCATTGGCATAATGCGGGGAAACCCGAACTTACGGTAAAACTTATAAATGAAAATTCTTGGTATCAGCTCAAACATTATTATTTAATTTCCTTTTTTAAATTTTTCGTTGAATTTGCAATATCCCATTTAAAGGGATTTTTCTTGCGAATTTTATAATCATACCAACCCAGGATACGGCTGTATATTTCAACTATGGCAGTTCCAAATAGAAAAAAAATCTTTTCTTTGTCCTTCTTCAATTCTTTGATGGCAAGATTCAGCAGAAGACCTTTATTCTGAGAAGAAACTGAATAATCATTGTTTTCCATTAACCATAGATGTCCGGTTTCAATTCTTCTTCTCTGTTTAATGAAATCTCTTAGATTTTCTGGTCCTTTATTGTGAACAACGGCATCAGGTATATATTTCAGCAGAAGATCATTCTCTTTCATAATAGCTTCAATGCTTGCTTCATCTACAGCACTTTCCGGCGGGATCTGCTCAAATATCTTCCTGAATGCAACCATCTCACCCAGCTTTGGAGAGATAATAGCCATTTCGTGATGCAGATTCCAAAGTAGATTAACACTATAACCAATAAATGTTCGAGGATCATTCTCCGGTGTTGGTCTGCCGCCGGTCATTCCAATCTTTTCATCCAGGAATGGAATGATCATCTTTTCAACTGTATCTTCCGCAGGTATCGTATCTCCGCTTTCAATTATCAGAAGATCGGTATTTGCAGCTTTTATGAATTTGTTTATCGCAGAAGATTTGCCGCCTCTCTCTGCTTCAGTAATAAGCTTGATATTATTGTGCTTATTTTCGTATTCTCGAACAATGTCATCTGTTCCATCTGTGCAGGCACTGGAAACAACGATGATCTCCTGTATTTTAGTTCTATCCGATCTTTGATTTAACAAAGCATCGAGTAATTTCCCAATATTCGCAGCTTCGTTATAGACGATTACGCCAATACTGCAAAAAAGTTTATCTTCCATGATTTTATTACTCTTTTGCAATAGCGTTCAATACGCCATTAATAAATTTTCCGGAACTTTCCGAACAATATTTTTTTGCTATTTCAATTGCTTCATTCATAATTATCGCAGGAGCTGTTTCAGTATAGATCAGCTCATAAACAGCAGCACGTATAACACTAAGATCGAGTTTTGCAATACGATCGAAAGACCAATTTATGGAATGAACCTTTATCTTTTCATCAATGGGATCGATATGTAAAAGAACACTACAAACGATATCCGAAGCAAATTCATATATTGGATTATCCGGTAAAATCTCCTTATCGGCAGCAACTTCTTCAAGAATTGTTAATACCCCGGTTTCTGTTAATAATCGAATATCATTATCCCGAAATTCTATCGAATATAAGGTTTGAATT
Organism: Candidatus Cloacimonadota bacterium; assembly: GCA_030600585.1. Taxonomy (GTDB): domain Bacteria; phylum Cloacimonadota; class Cloacimonadia; order Cloacimonadales; family TCS61; genus Tenebribacter. Next base: position 18,988 of record JAUVLU010000026.1, read on the forward strand.
GCTACTTCTCTACCCTTTCTTCGCATTCCCATAATATATCTCCAAGTTTAGAAATTTAATAAATGACACTAAAATTCTGACTACTTTTAAAGCAAGATTTTTCTGGGTTTTTATAGATACATTCTTTTTCTTTTGTGAATTATGAAAATCTATAATTAATGTACAATATTCTCTAAATTTGAATTTGAATGTAATTTTATTTGACATTTATAGTTAAAAATAATAATAAAAGAAAGTGTAAATTATAGGAGGATTAATGGGGAATAACAAAAAGAAGAAAATATTTGTATTAGATACAAATGTACTCATTCACAATCCGAATGCAATGTTCAATTTTGAAGAAAACACAGTTGTAATCCCGATCACTGTAATTGAAGAAGTAGATAATTTTAAAAAGGGTGTTGATGAAAAAGGCAGAAACGCCCGTCAAATAGGACGTTATCTGGATGCACTCAGAGAAAAGGGCAGTCTAAAAGATGGTGTTAAAACAGAGAAAGGTGGAATAATTATGGTTGTTCTCAGCCGAAAAGTTTCTGAGACTGCTAACGATGTTCTTATCACCGATACGAATGACAATCTGATTATTGGAACTGCATTATATATTCACCAAAAAGAACCTGATAAAGAGGTTACTTTGGTTTCTAAAGACGCTAATGTCCGTATTAAAGCGGATGCAGTTGGTATTAAAGCAGCAAATTTTGAAACAGATAAGATCAATTTTTCTGAGTTGTATATGGGGTATCTCAAACTCCTGGTTGATGATGACACTATTGAAAAATTTAAAAAAGAAGAATTCATGAATAATGATTTTGGTGAGATATATCCAAACCAGTTTGTAATGTTCTGTAAACATGAAGATGATGAAGATGGACTCGTAGCCAGATATTCGGTAACAAATAATGCAATTTATCAATTAAAGTATTATACAGGACAGGAGATATTTGGAATTAAAGCACGAAACGTAGAGCAGGTAATGTCATTTGACCTTTTATTGGATCCGGAAGTAAAGCTTGTAAGCTTAGTTGGTAAAGCCGGAACAGGCAAAACACTTGTTGCGCTTGCAGCCGGATTAGATCAAGTTGTAGAGAAAAACAATTATACTCGTATGGTTGTTTCACGACCCGTATCTCCTCTTGGCAAAGATATCGGTTATCTTCCTGGTACTAAAGCTGAGAAGTTCAATCCGTGGATGCAGCCGATATTTGATAATATGGAGATCCTTCTTTCTAACCGGAGCGATAAAGAAAATAATGATAATGGAAAGATATTCGGAAAGAAACAACCCGGATTAAATGACTATCTGGATTTCGGGTTTATTGAATTGGAACCTCTCACCTACATTCGCGGGCGTAGTCTTCCTGACCAATATCTTATTGTTGATGAAGCACAGAATCTTACTCCACACGAAATGAAAACTATTATTACAAGAGCTGGAGAAGGAACAAAGATCGTGCTTACCGGTGATCCGTATCAGATAGATATTCCATATCTTGATTCCGAAAGTAACGGGTTAAGCATAGCAGTTGAGAAACTTAAAAAAGAAGATATCGTAGGACATGTAACCCTAACCAAGGGAGAACGTTCAGAGCTGGCAGATCTTGCAGCGAAGTTCTTTTAAGATAATCAGCCACGAAGAACGCGAAGGAACGCAAAGAAAAAACTAAAAAAAGTTTATTCTTCTCCTTAGTGAAGCTTAGTGTTCTTAGCGGCTAAAATATCTGTGGCAAATATATAGTGGCAAAAAGGAATAATATGAAAAACGATAGAAGTTGGACAGAAATCGATCTTACAAATTTTAAAAATAATATAAAAGAATTAAAGAAATTCTTTCATCCACAGGCAGAATTTATGCAGATCGTTAAAGCAGATGCTTATGGTCATGGTGCTTTTCAGATTGCAAAAAAAGCGATTGAATGCGGAGCCATTTCACTGGGAGTTGCAAACGTACAGGAAGGACTTCTGCTCAGGTATCAAGGAATAAAAATCACGATTGTTATTCTTTCACCTTCATTGGAAAATGAAATTGAACAAATATTAGAAAACGATCTTATCCCAACTATCTCAACACTCGATTTCGCTGTGAAACTTAATAAAAAGGGAAAATGCAAAATCCACATCAATATCGATACCGGAATGGGGAGAAGCGGATTTTATTATGAGAAAGCTTTAGAAAACATTAAGAAAATAAAGAATCTGGAAAATCTTGAGATCGACGGGATATTTTCTCATTACTCTTCTGCGGAAGAAGATCCTGAATTCACGAAACTACAATCAGATAGGTTTGAAGAGATTCTTTCCAAACTCGATGTAATGCCAAAATACATTCATATTTCCAATAGCAGCGGAGTAATTACCTTTCCAAATAAATATGCAAATCTTGTCCGACTTGGCTTACTCTCATACGGGATATATTCCAATAAAGATATGAAAAACAAAGTTATTTTGAAGCCTGTAATGACTTTTAAATCCCGCATAACTCAAATAAAATATGCAAAGAAAAATGACTCGATCGGCTATAATAGAACTTTCATCGCACCTGAGAATATGAAGTATGCCATCCTGCCTGTCGGTTATGCAGACGGCTATGATTTCCTGCTTTCCAATAAAGGCAAAGTAATAATAAAAAATCTGGTTTGCAATATTGTTGGAAAAGTAAGTATGGATATGATTGCAGTTGATGTAACAAAAGTTGCGGAAACGAAAGTTGGAAATGAAGTAATTCTGCTGGGTGATTCAAATGAAAATATCACAGTAGAAAACCTTACCTTGCTTTATGGCGGATTAAGTTACGAATTGCTTTCCCAGATTGGAAGAAGAGCAAAAAGATATTATAAGGAAAATGGAAAGATCATTGATTCTTCCCCACTTCTACGCCGAGAATTCATGCCAAAAGATCTTTCTGATAATAAGCTAGGAAATATCATTGAGACCGCTATTGAACAAAGACTGCAAAGCAAGGAAATAGCGAATCTGGTGCACGAAGATATCCTAAAGAGGTTATTTGCCGAAAAAGATAAAGACATCCATTACAGGCGAAATTTCAAGCACTCGATCAAATTTGAAGAATCCACAAAGTCCCCATTTGGAAGGGGGAATGAAAGGGGGTTTGCTGACAACTTTTACCTCACAAGTACAACTCTTTCATTCACAAAAAAACTTCAAAATGATTATTTTTATGTTGCCTGCGCCAAAACAGAATCTGATCTGGAAAAATATTTCCTGCGTAATGATGTTGAATATCGCTGGCTGCTGGATAACAGTATCAATCTGAAAGAAATGTTTTTTACTGTAACATCGGTTAAAGTGAATAATATAGAACTATACAACGAAATGAAGATCGCTGATGGATGTATCGAAATAAAATGTTATCATCCAAACCTTAAAAGTTTGGTTGGGAAAGAAGTGGATTTTTCTATCTCTACCAAAACGTATTATCCAAAAAGCTCTCATCAGCTTTCAGTTTATATCATTGAAATGACACAAGGTGTTAATATCTCCTTTGAAAGTGAATTGAAAAATGTGGAAGCTGTACCAATCTTCTCTGGTAAAAGCAAATTCCCGAAGATACTCAAAAGCAAAAATAAGATCTCAATTTCTACAGATAAAGACGAATGGGTATTCCCTACCAGCGGCGTAGTGTTTGTTTATTGAAATGAAGCAATCTTTTAATGATCCACATCCAAAAATTCTCTATAAATATAGAGATTGGAATAATCCATATCATAAGAAAATTATAACTGATTTGGAAATATTTTTTCCAAGTTGTAAAAACCTTAATGATCCATTTGATTGTAAAATTCCAATTTATGTCAGAAATATTGGAAAAAATAAAAAACAAATAAAGGCATTAATACATAACTATGTACAAAAAAATTATCCTTATTTCACAAGACAACAAAGAAGAGAAAAAGAAAAACAAATTTATAAAGAAAAGAATTTTAGTAATTATTCATTACAAAAAGAATTACAGTATGACATAATTAATAGAAAATTCGGAATATTTTCATTATCATCTAATCTAGGAGATCCAAAACTATGGTCACTTTATGCAAATTCACATAAGGGTTTTTGTATAGGTTTTGACATTGAAATTATATTTAAACTTGAAAATAATAAAGCTTATTTTAATAAAATAGAGCACTTATTTCAACTGAAGAAAGTTAATTATGTTTCTGAATTTCCCATATGGGAGCAAGTAAATGAGGATAGATCATTAGATCAGATAATTACTAAGTCGACTGATTGGGAACATGAACAAGAATATAGATTAATTGCGCTAGATAAACCAAATTGGATATATAAAATACCAAAAAAAACAATATCAGAAATTATTTTTGGTTTAAAAACTTTAAAAGAAACGAGAACAGAGATAATGAAAGAAATAAATAAAAACAATATTAGCATTAAATTCTACGAAATAATTCAGAAACCTAACAGTTTTGAGCTTTCTTGTAAAGCTATTAAATAATTTTCAACAACTCATCCCGGCTGCAAACCCGGTACTCCAGGCAATCTGCAAATTAAATCCACCTGTATAAGCGTCGCAATCTAATATCTCACCGGCAAAGAATAATCCGGGTACAAGTTTAGATTCCATTGTTTTAGGATTGATCCGGCTCACGTCCACCCCGCCTGAAGTAATTATTGCATCTGATATCGGACGGAATTTAATTAATTGAATTGTAAGTTCCTTAAGAGAGTGAATAAGGTTATTTCTCTCGCTTCCTGTGATTTGATGAACAGGTTTTTCTTCCGGAATTCCTGAAAGCTTTTGAATAACAGGAATCATTTTTTTAGGTAAAAGATTTTTGAGGATATTCTTAAATTGCTTATTCGAGAATTCCTTAAAATCACGTTGAAGCCGTTCATCAAGCTTTTCTTCTGAAAGTGCAGGCTTGAGATCGATAACAAGTTTGTGTCCATCCAAATTACGGATATGTGAAGTTGCAGAAAGTATCATCGGACCGGAAACACCGAAATGAGTGAACAGCATTTCACCAAAATCTTCATAAACAATTTTCTCTTTTGCATCGATTATTTTAATCGCTGTATTTTTGAGTGAAAGTCCCTGCAGATCTTTTACATTGCAGCCTTTTGAAGTGTTTGTTCCATCAAGTGGATAAATCCTTTTGGCGATTATTGGAACTAAAGATGGTTTAAATCTGCTGACTTTATGACCAAAGTTCCTAGCAAACTTATATCCATCTCCTGTAGAACCTGTTGAAGGATATGATTTCCCACCTGTTGTTATAATTATCTTCTCACCCTTTATCACTTCATTATTATCCAATTTAACAGCAAATATTTTGCCGAACTGCATAACATTTACAACCGGGCAATGCAGGACATTAACTGTGTGTTTATAGATGTATTTCAATAAAACTTCAACAACATCTTTAGCTTTATCTGATGCTGGAAATACTCGATTTCCCCGTTCTATTTTTGTTTCCAATCCAAGTTCATTAAAGAAAGCTACTGTATCATAACTGCTGAATCCGTAAAAAGCATTTGTGAGGAATTTACCGTTAACCGGAACGTTCTCTATGAGCCGGGGCACATCACAATAATTAGTTATATTGCATCTGCCTTTTCCGGTGATCAAGAGCTTCTTCCCCAGAACCGGATTCTTTTCGATAAGTATTACTTTCTTTCCGTTTTTCGCAACAGTTCCGGCAGCCATCATTCCTGCTGCGCCGCCGCCAATCACGATTACATCGTAGTTTTTCATAGACCTCTATTTCTTTCTAGCGTTCTCTCGTTAACAAGTTGCACTTGTTAACGCACTTGCAACGTAAGTTTCACTTACAAGGCTTCTTCACATTCTTGAAGTACAACTTCACAAACAATTAAATTCGCAATCCGGCAACTGCCGGATGCGAACAAGAATAATTAAATACTTTCACTTACAAATCATTCAAGCTATTTAATTTGATAATCTCATTTCCATCAAAATCTTTATTATTTGCAGAACTATATTTCCAACATTCAGGTTCATTTACAAAGCCTTTTCTTACTGGATTTTGATGAATATAATTCGTTTTCTGTTCTAACATTTTGTATGAACTAATTAGTTGAGGATGAAATCCTTCTTGCCATACTTGATAATCACTTTCTAATTTATTTCGTTTTTTGAAGAAGTGTAATTGATTCAGTAACCAATCATGTTTAGATGTCTTCAAATATTCTATTATCTCTTTTGCTGTGTGCCTTTTAAAAGATTTCATTGATTCAGATAGGTCTTTTGCAGATGTAATTAAATGTAGATGATTGGGCAATATTACATATGAATATATCTTCAGCAAATTTTCATTTATGCAGTAATTTAATGAGTCAGTAATAATTTGAAAAGTTTCTACATTTGTGAAAATGGGAATCCACTCAACAATTGTTGAAGTTGTGAAGTAAACTCCATCAGATTCTATAACTTTATATCTACTTTTCATTTCTCACCTTTCTTTCAATTCTTCTCTCGTTAACAAGTTGTACTTGTTAACGCACTTGATGTGTAAGTTTTACTTACAAACATTTATTAATTTTCTTGAAGTACAACTTCGCAAAATAATTGTGTTCGCAATCCGGCGACTGCCGGATGCGAACAAGAATAAAATACTTTATTTCTTTATGAACACCAAATATAATGGTCGAAGCGCAAATATAATTGCACCTGCAACATACCACCAAGTATTCAGTGAAGTTATCTGTGGGATGAATTTGATAAGAATGATCAGAACACACATTGCTGTCATTTGGGTTAATTTGACATCAAATAATGTGAAATATTTGATTCTTTTATTTAAATAACCAAACATGATTCCTCCTTATTTTGCAATATCCTGAAGAATTTCAGAATAATAATGTCATACATTAATTTTCACCTTAAATAATTCAAGTCTTTTCTTCTCTGAGTTACATTTCAAAAAATGTTTGACCAAATGGCTTCCGTTTCAAAACTTGCGTTAGAATTTATTAAAGGGAGAAAGAACTTATGAGATATTTTATTCGCACGCATTGCAAATTTGCCGCATCAACTCAGCTAAGTCTCTTTCTTTTACTCCCCTGTTAGGGGAATAATACTATTTTTTACTATAAAACAAAATTTAATAATATCATTCGGCTTCTCTGAACCACTCGTGAGTGGAAAGATACGCCGAGACGAGGGAGAAATATAAATGGAATATCCTTTTGAAAAAATAGAGAAGAAATGGCAGAAGATATGGAATGATAAGAAGATATTCAATGCCAAAGACAATACAGATAAAAAGAATTATTACGTTCTTTCAATGTTTCCCTATCCATCGGGCGCACTGCATATGGGTCACGTTTCCAATTATTCTATTGCAGACGCAATTAGCCGTTATAAGATGATGCAGGGATACAATGTAATGCAGCCGATGGGTTATGACTCATTTGGAATGCCGGCAGAAAATTTTGCCATTCAGCATAATTCTCATCCGCGAATAACCACCGATAACAACATCAATATTATGAGAAAACAGTTCGATATGATGGGTTTTGGAATCGATTGGGAACGTGAAGTAAGCACATGTCATTCCGATTACTACAAATGGGGACAGTGGTTCTTTAAAAAAATGTATGAGAAAGGACTGGCTTACAAGAAAACATCGTTTCAAAATTGGTGTGATGATTGCCAAACCGTGCTGGCAAATGAGCAGGTAGAAGATGGCAAATGCTGGCGTTGCAATAGTGTTGTGCGGCAAAAAGAACTGGAACAATGGTTCTTTAAAATTACAGATTATGCGGAAGAACTGCTGGATTTTAGTGGAGTTATAGATTGGCCTGAACGTGTGAAAACAATGCAGACCAATTGGATCGGGAAAAGTTTTGGAACGGAGATCTGGTTCAAATTGGAAAATTCGGAAGAGCTTATAAAGGTATTTACCACCAGACCTGATACGATTTTCGGTTGCACTTTTATGGCGCTTCCACCTGAGCATCCGCTGGTTACAAGCTGGCTCAAAAATGATCCGGAAAATTCCAAAATGCATAAATTCTGCGATAAGGTTATGAACGAAGATACAATTAGCAGAACGGCGGAAGATACAACTAAAGAAGGAATTTTTACCGATAGATTTGCAATTAATCCTGTTAATGGAGAAAAGGTTCAAATATGGATCACGAATTATGTGTTGATGGATTATGGAACAGGTGCCGTGATGGCTGTTCCTACTCACGATCAGCGTGATTTTGAATTTGCCAAAAAGTATGATATTCCCATGAAGATAGTTATCCAAAATCCTGAAGAAAATTTGATCCTGAAAGAAATGGAAAAGGCTTATACTGAGCCGGGAATACTTGTTAATTCGGGTAAATTCGATGGAATGAAAAGTGATGAATCTATGAAATCCATTTCTGAATGGATGACTGAAAATAAAATGGGAAAAGAGACGGTAACTTACAGATTACGTGACTGGGGAGTTTCACGTCAACGCTATTGGGGGAATCCGATTCCAATAATTTATTGTGAAGATTGCGGAACTGTTCTTGTTCCCGATGAAGATCTTCCAATTAAGCTTCCCGAGAATGTCAAGCTGGGAAAAACTACTCAGAATCCGCTGCTTTCGGTTGAAGATTGGGTTAATGTGAAATGCCCGAAATGCGGGAAACATGCCAGACGTGAAACGGATACGATGGATACTTTTGTGGATAGTAGTTGGTATTACGCCCGTTATGCCGATCCTAAAAATAATAAAATGCCGTTCAGTAAGGAACTTGCAGATAACTGGCTTCCGGTAGATCAATATATCGGCGGGATCGAGCATGCCGTAATGCACTTGATGTATGCGCGTTTCTTCCATAAATTCATGCGTGATCTGGGAATGGTAAATTCTAACGAACCGTTTGCAAGATTGCTCACACAGGGTATGGTCACAAAAGACGGTGCAAAGATGAGCAAATCTAAAGGTAATGTGGTTGATCCGCAATATATCATAGACCGTTACGGAGCAGATACAGTACGTGTATTCATGCTGTTTGCTTCACCACCCGATAAAGATTCGGAGTGGAGTGATGAAGGTGTGAAAGGCGCATTCAGGTTTTTGAACCGTGTGTGGAGATTGTTTGATGAAAATCTGGATTTGATAAAGGATAATTTAGCCACGAAGGAACGCGAAGAAACACTAAGAAAAGAAAATATGGAAATTTCTTCGCCAATGAAGAAGCTTCGTTTCAGTACTCATTTCACAATAAAGAAAGTGCTGAATGATATTGAGAATAGAATGCAGTTCAATACTGCCATCGCTGCTGTCATGGAGCATTTGAATAATGTTTATTCTATTAAGAATGTAGAAACTTTGAATGCTGCTGAAAAAGCTATATTTGTAGAAAGCTGTGTAGCAATTCCGCATTTGATGTATGTTTTCGCACCGCATCTCAGTGAAGAATTGTGGAAGATGATCGGAAAAGAAAATCTTTTGCATGAAGCCGGTTTACCTGAGTTCAATGAGAAATATCTAATTCAGGATGAGATCACTTATGTAATTCAGATCATGGGAAAAGTTCGCGGTAAGATAAATGTATCGGTCGATGCAACTGACGATGAAATAAAGAAACTGGCTTTGGAAGTGGAAAACGTGCAGAAATCATTGGAAGGTAAGAATATTCTGAAGATGATTATTGTTCCGAAGAAACTGGTGAGTATTGTAGCTAAGTAAGACGAACCACAGAGCACACGGAGAGCACAGAGGAAAATAGTAGATAGACATTAACATTCAGCATGTTGCGGACTTGACTCGTGGTGAGACTGCAAATATGAGTTGAGAACACAACAACACAGAGACACTGAGACACCTGTCTTCGTCCTGATCTTCGGGACTACGCCAAGGCAGGCAGAGAAAAAATATGTAGGGACAGCTCATTGAGCTGTCCTTTTTTTTTGATTCAAAATAGGTATATTCCTTAATACCTTTAAGATTAACAAAATAGAAAGATATATCACAATTTTCAAAATATTTTTTAAGAGATATATATCATTATTTGGTATATAGTTAAAAAAAAAGTTAATCTCTTAATCTCTTTTATAATGCAGATCTATGATTTTAACAATATTCTTAAAAAATTCTAACTTGACATTATTTAAAAAAACATTAAATTAGCAGATAGATCTTTAGAGTGCTAAATTAAAAAACAGCAGGACGGATGTCCTGCCGAAAAAGAGAAATTAATCTCATTTGTTAAGTCACGCTAACAAAGTTTGATAATTATATTTTTCCGTCAAGTCGGTTCTGCATCCTCCTGAAAAAAAAGGAGGATTATTATGTCCAAAAAAGGGGAAAATCAACATGTTGTACCACATGAAAATGGATGGGCCGTCAAAGGAGAAAGGAACCAAAGGGCAACAAAAGTTACGAAAACACAAGAACAAGCAATTAATATTGCAACTGAAATTGCTAAGAATCAACATTCCGACACTAAGATACATGGAAGAAATGGAAGAATTAGAGCCGGGAATAGTTACGGAAATGATCCGTGTCCACCAAAAGATAAGAAATGAGGAGAATACTATGCCAATAAAACTAAAAAAACAATTCAAAGAATTTCATGAAGCGATTGCTTTGAATGAATCTAATGAGTTAATAGAAAAAAGAGAGAAATTACAAAGTTGCCTTGAGAAAAATTTAGTCTATAGTCTAGAGAAAAATGGATTTGAAAACATAAAAATTGTTAAATTTATTGATCAAGGAAGTTATAAGATAAATACAACTATCAAGTCTAAAGATAATATTTATGATCGGGATGTAGCTGTTATTCTAGAATTAGACCCAGATACTTATGATGATCCTGTAGAAATAAAAAAGATTGTTAGAGATATTTTAACAATTGAGAATCAAAGATATCCACTTATAAAAGAACCTTGTGTTACTGTTACATATACTGAAGAAAGTGAAGAAAAATATCATATAGACATGCCAATATATGCACAAGATGACAATGATGATATTTTCTTAGGAAGAGGAAAAGAATTTGCAAATGAAGAAAATAAAATTTGGGAACCTGCTGATCCTGAGGGGTTGAATGATTATTTTACTGAAAAATTAAAAGATGATGATGGGAAACAACTTAGAAGAATAATTAGGTACTTGAAGAAATGGAAATCTGAAAAGTATTCTAATTCTGAAAATGACAATGAAATACCACCAAGTATAGCTTTAACTCTTCTTGCTTGTGAGTATTTTGAAGCCAAGAAAATCGAATCAAAATATGATGATCTTGAAGCCCTATACTACATTGTTTACAAAATTTTTGAAGAATTTGTAATAAATAATGAGTTGTTCTCAGATGAAATCCAATCCGTTGAAATGACGTGTAATTTACCAGTTATTCCTTATTCGGATGTATTAATTAAAATGAAACAATCTGATAATAATGTTTATTTAATTAAATTCTACAAAAGAATTTTAAAATTTAAAACAGCTTTAAAGAACGCAATAGACTCCGAATTTGATCACGAAGCAGCTGAATACATTCAAAAAGAGCTTGGTGAAGAATTCGAGATTCCTTCAAAAGAAAATACAAGCAAGAAAAGTGATTATCCAGATATAAAAAAGGAAGATTCATTTGCATGATGAAGTCATTAACTTATTAAAAAAGGATATAAATGTAATCAAGACAGATATTGTCGGAAACTACATTTACTTCAAACTTCTCTTGAGTAGTGGTGAATATGAATTTTACATGGGGATACCTGATCAATTCCCAAGAACACTTCCTAATATAATTTCATCAAATGCAATATATCCTCATTTTTTAACAGTAAAAAAATCTTCTCGATTATTTAGCGGTAAACCTCTTATCTTTGAGATTCTAAAGAAAGATAAGATTTCATTATTATGTTATAAGAATACTAAGAATTTAATATTATACAAAGCTTCGAAAGAGAATGCTATAAAATTTACGTTAGACCAGCTTAAGCGATTGATGACTTTATCAAAGAAAGAAATTAAAGAAGAATTTCAAAAGGAATTTATTTACTATTTTAATCAAAACATCACTGAAAAGAGTTATTCTATTGATCTTTTTATTCCCCCTATTCAGGTAGTTGCAGAGATAGATATTATTGAAAGTAAGAAAATAAAAATTGCGTTATTAAAAAACGAAACTCTTAATAAGCAATATCTGAAACCTATTAAAATAGGGAAGGGAATGTATATTCCTTTGAATAATACAAATGGAATTTTACCACCAAACTGTGGTGTAGATTGGAATAAAGAGTTTCTTTTAAAATTACTGAGTTATCATGTAAATTACGATAATTATAAAAGGATAGTAAATACTTTTATCGACACAGATAAATATTTTGTAGTCTTTAAAATGGCAATTAGTAAAGAGTTAGAAATAATGTATACTATTAGCCTTAATTTTAAAACAAAAATCAGAAAGAAATTAAAAGAAAAGCTTATTGATGACTTAGAATCAATTTCTTTTATTTCTACAAAGAGGTGTGATATGTATTATTTACAACAACGTATTGGCAGTAATAATGATTTCTATAAAAAGAATGTTTTACTTGTTGGTTGTGGCTCTTTAGGAAGTTATATAGCACAAGAATTACCAAAAATCGGAATAATGAAATTATCAATCATAGATAGCGATATTTTAGGAGTTGAGAATATTGCACGCCATAGTTTAGGATATTGCTCTACCGGAAATAATAAAGCTAACATCATGGGAATGATTCTTGAAAGAAGATTTCCTCAACTAGAAGCACAGGCTTATCCAAATCAATTTGAAGAAATTCTCGTAAATAGAGATTTTAATCTCGATGAATTTGATTTAATAATAATTTCTACAGGTTATACAGATAGACAATTGGTATTTAATGAAATTTTCAGAAAAAACAATTTAAAGACTTCAGTTTTATATACTTGGATAGAAGGATATGGTGTTGGTGCTCACGCCTTACTTGTTGATTATAACAAACCAGGTTGTTTCAATTGTTTATTATCACATAAAGGTAAACTTATTAATAATAAGGCACATTTTTTATCAGAAGATAATCCTGAAATGTTAACTGGTGACGGTTGTGGAGGAACATTTAATCCATATGGTAATATTATCCTCTTACAAGCTACATCATTGATTATCAATGTAATTATGAATTATTTCAATAATGTACACGAAAACAAAAATAATCTATTGTTTTCTATGAAAAATATTAACAGCCAAAATCTAAACTTTAACGATAGGTACAATCTAAGCCAACAAGTTCTTAATAACGGGATTGATGATTATATTGAAAAAGGATATAATGTCTGTGGCAGAAAATTATAGACTAAAACAATATATATTACCAAATAAAAAAATATTAGAAATCAATGCTTTAATCGTTGATGAATTACTCTCTTATCGTCAAAATAATGATGAAAATGAATCTGGTGGAATTCTTATTGGTTTAACATCGAAAAAAGGCAACATACTAATAAAAAAAATAACAACACCATTCGAAAACGATACTAGGCATCATTTGATTTATAAACGAAAAAGTATTGAACATTTAAAAATCCTTAAAAGAGAATATATAATTTCAAACGGAATTATGACTTATCAGGGTAACTGGCACACTCATCCATTTCCACAAGCTCTTCCTTCTGTAATTGATACTAATTCATGGAATGAATCTTTAGAAGAAGAAATAAGTTTGTCTGGTTATTTAATATTTATTATCATAAGTCAGAAAGAAATTGGAGTATGGGCAAGAAAACTTAACACAAAGAAAATAATTAAATTGAATGAAAGAGGTAAATATGAATGTAGCAATAAATGATACTTTAAGTGTAATTGAAAGAGTGCAACAACATAGTTCATTAAATGGATGGGTAATAACATTTATATTAATAATTATTCCAATTGTGTACGAGATAATTAAAAGTAACCTTTCATCAATAAAATTAATTTATGGATTTGTTTTAAATTTACCTCTTATTAAATCCTTAAATAAAAGTGAGGGTGTTTTTTTAATGAACCAGTCCCAACAACAAAAAAATTGGATAACTATAAAAAAAGAATATTTAAAGAAAAATTTTCAAACAATTGAAATAAATTACAAAAAATTACTAAAATCAAATGGTTTAATATCTGAAATAAATTTAAGAAAAATATTTAAAAAGCATATCACAAAAGTTAAGAAAATTGAAAGAAAATTATTAAGAATTAATAACTTAAGTTATTGTGGTTTTCCTCATGTTCCACTTGGATTTTTTGATGGTAATAATTTAAGAAAAGTTAATAACATTTCACATATAAATTACTTTGAAAATCCCCCTTGCTCTGAACAAGGATTTTTTGAATTAAAGCACATTTACAACGATCCTGTAAAAATTGAATCTTCGGATTTAGAGGGAATAAATATTGTAAATGAAGTTATTCTCAAAGTTGAGCAGTCATATAAAATTCAAGATAAGGATGTAAAACAGATTAATTCAGAGCTACAAATACTAAAATTCTCAAACATAGAGATCAAACCATGGGGAATTACAAATTATGCTCAACTCGATTCATTTAAAAATCAGTTTAGAAATTATTTAATCTTATTAAAAGAAATAGGAATAAAAAAAATTCATTTAGTAGCCACAACTCCTACACCATTAAGCTTTGCTTTAGGTTCTGCGATAGAACATCATTTCCCAGAAATTATCGTATACAATTATTGCAATGGAGTTTTTGATTGGAGTATTAGTATTCAAAAAAAGGAAATTTCATATCATAATCTAAAATAGCAATAATAAGAAATTGGTGCAGAAGGGGGGACTCGAACCCCCACAAGCTATTGCTCACTAGACCCTGAACCTAGCGCGTCTACCAATTTCGCCACTCGGGCGTGCGGAGCGTTAATGTAGCACCGGGCTTGGCTCGGTGTCAATATTTGTGGTCGCGTAGCATGCTCCGCGGGATTCTGATATCATGGGGCGAGGGCCGACAACATCGGCCCGTCACGCGGCTCATTCTCCAAGTGATAGCATGAAGGAGTTCTCTGCACCGAAATGAAGACTTACCTGGAATGTATACCGTGCATGATGTCCCAGGCTTTGCGGGCGGGTCGGGAAGCAGGGCTGGCGGACGAAGGGCTCAAGACGCTTCTTGATGAGGTGGGGATGCTGATCCGCGATATCCCTATGGGCAGCACTCCGCCGGAATCGGGAAAGCTCGTATATGAGAAAGTGCGGGGAATCACGGGCAAGAAGGATCCTTACTCGCGTATGAAGGCGGCGCACATCCGCGAAGCAATAACGCTGTATCCGGAGATGAAGAAGATTGTCGGGAAAGCGGGTGATCCTCTGTTGACGAGCATTCGGCTTGCCATCGCGGGGAACGTCATTGACCTGGGAGTGAACAGGCAGTTTGATCTGATTGAAGAGATCCAGCAATCCCTGGGCCAGGAGTTGGCCATTTCCCATTACGACTCCTTTGTCCGATATCTCGAGGAATCGACCTCAATCCTCTACCTGGGTGACAACGCGGGAGAATCGGTTTTTGACAGGATCCTGATTGAAGCGCTGGGGAAGCCAGTTCAGTTTGTGGTCAGAGATATTCCGGTCATTAATGATGTGACTCGAGAGGATGCCATGATGTCCGGGCTCGGGGAGGTAGCGGAGATAGTGTCGTCGGGAACTCCTGCCCCGGGAACTGTCTTATCCCTGTGTACGGAGGAGTTCCTGGAAATATTCAATCATGCGGATATGATCATCAGCAAAGGGCAGGGCAACTACGAAGCGCTTTCCGAGACGGATCGGCCGGTGTTCTTCCTGCTGAAAGTCAAATGTCCGGTGATCGCCCGAAACCTCGGGGTAGAGGAAAACGATATTGTGCTGAAGTTCAGCAACGTCGATTCCACGGCGCAAATTCAAGGGGGGCCTGCACTATGAGTTCGTCAACCAAGATCGGAATCATCATTTGCGATCGCTACAAGACCTGTGCGGGCGGCAAATGTTTCAGATCGCTGAAACGCAGAGAGGGGGCCTTTTCCATCTATCCTCGGGAAGAAGATGTGGAGATAGTCGGATACACCACATGCGGGGGATGTCCAGGTGGGAACATAGAGTATGCCCCGGAAGAGATGGAGAAGAACGGAGCGACAGTGATTCATCTGGCGACCGGGTTGGTGGTTGGCTATCCTCCGTGTCCCTATATCTCTTCCTTCAAGGCTCTGATTGAAGAAAAACACCGACTCAACGTGGTGATTGGCACGCACCCTATCCCGCAGAACTACTACCTGACCCACCAGGCACTCGACACGTGGAACGGCGAGGAATGGAAGGAGTTGATCGCTCCTACGTTGTCGAACGAGGAAATACGTTTAGCATACGATTGAGGTGAGATTTCCGCTTCCGCGGCCTTGTTATGCCCGGCGCGCGATCGCTATTCGCTCCCGCCCTTGTTGGATCGATTATCCTTGATCAGCTTGACGACCTTCTGCACACCTACGTCTATCTGAGGCTTGAACAAGTAGCCCAACACAACACCAACGAACAATCCAAAAAACCACATTACTTTTTCTCCTTCGTGGGACCCTCGTCTTCGTTGACAATATTGATTTTTACGCCCTCTGTCTGTGGTTGGATCTCCCGGGGCGGAATCGAAACCGTGAGAATTCCGTTCCTATAGACGGCTTTCACCTGGTCGCGATCAAACTTGTCCGCCGGGACGTAGTAACGCTGATCGGAAAAGCCCTTCCGCTTGAGTCGGCGCTTGAAGTAGCGAACCCCCTCCGGGTCCTTCATCTCTTCAGGAATCGTACCGCTGAAGGTCATGTAGTCGCCCTTGAACTCCAGGCTGACGTCCTTCTCGCCGAAGCCGGCGATGGCGAACTCGAAGACGAGCACTTTGTCTTCGGTCATGTAGATGTTGGCGGCCGGAAATGGGTATGCCGAGTAGTACTCGCGGTTCCACTTCCAAGCTTTCTCATCCGGGTTGAACTGCATTCCTTCGGTGAATGCACTGGTGAAGTCCTCGGCCGCTGAGAATATTTCATCCATCAGCTTTCCGAGATCGGGGAAATCATGGCGTTTCATAACGCCTCCTCTGCATGCCGCAATCGGTTCAATATGATACCGGAGCCGGCAAGATATGCCCCATACTTGGGACTACCGCCCATACCGCGACGGCCTCGGGCCCTTTCGGCGCCCGCACCTATAAGATGCAACATTCATGCCAATTCCGCCACCCCTGGTATGGCGGGCGGGTCAAAATTATAACTCCTTACAGGGTAAGAATGTATTGGCCGAGAATCGGGCTGCGTGTTGATTGGTTCGGTATCGGCGTCGTCCCGCCGCGTCGCCTGAGGTTCACGGCGCGGCAAAAAGATTCACCGCGGCGAGGAATCGATCCAAACCGTGTCGAAATGACCCGGTGCGCTGTCGATCGATGTCGTGACAGACTGGCGAGGCTTCTGATAGGATACGCGGGCTTTGCGTGTACTATTCATTGCTGAAATTGTGGGGAAAGCCGGCGTCTACTGCGTGAAGTCGGTGTTGCCTGGCCTCCGGAAAGAGCTCGAGATCGATTTTGTGGTTGCCAATGCCGATGGCGCCACCGGGGGTTTCGGGATCGGGAAGAACCATGCCATCTACCTTCGCAAGCTCGGCATCGATGTGATCACCGGCGGCGAGCAGATCTACTTCAAGAAGGATATGGTTGCCCACATTGAAAACTCCTCCTACATACTGCGACCGGCCAACTTCTCGCCGGCCGCGCCCGGGAGAGGGTGGCGTTACTTCAATGCCGGCGAAGAGCGGGTGGCGGTGATTAGCCTGTTGGGACAGTCCGGTTTTGATCGGGTCCATGCCAGTAACCCGTTTACCTACCTGCCCGAGCTTGCGAGCAAGGCGAGGAGAGAGACGCCGTACGTTATCGTTGATTTCCATGCCGTTACGACGGCGGAGAAGTACACGATGTTCCATCGGGCGGACGGTGCCGTATCGGCGATAGTCGGGACGGGAACCCGCGTGCAGACCAACGACGCCGCAATCATGCCGCGCGGAACGGCAGTCATCACCGATGTTGGTAGAACGGGGAGCCGTGATAGCGTGGCCGGTCTGGATCCTGGCCCCGAGATCCGAAAGTTTATAAGTTCTATGCCGGAGCGGTCGGCTGACGCGTGGGGCGTGCTCCAGTTCCAGGGCGTAGTTCTGGATCTGAATCCGGACGGGAAAGCTGAGCGGATTGAGCCGGTGACCCGGACCTGCAAGGAGGCGTCTAGTGACCGAACGGGCGCGAGTGATTGAGATTCACGAGGATTCCGCGATGCTGGAGTGCTTTGAGAACTCCGGTTGCGAGAGTTGCAGCAGTTCGTTCTGCAACGTCAAGGTTCGGACATTTCAGGCCGCCGTCACTTCCGAGGTTCGAGTGAACATCGGTGACCGGGTTGAAGTCTTTCTGCCTCCGTCCAAGGCGATCGGAGCCGGGTTTTTCGTGCTGATATTCCCCCTCCTGCTCTTTGTTGGTGTCTACCTCGCCTTCGGGTTTCTCGAGAACGAAGGGGCTCAGGTGGGCGCCGGGCTTGGAGGGCTTGCCGCCGGGTTCGGGCTTGTCTACCTGATTGGACGCCGCCGGCGCCACGATCTGCCTCGGATTGTTCGTGTGCTTCACGGCACGAGCGTGTAGCCGTACACCTCG
>JAUVLU010000052.1 GCA_030600585.1 Candidatus Cloacimonadota bacterium
ATTCAAATATGAAAGCGATGGAACTGCTCGTGAAATGGATACAATGGAAGCTTACTTCCTTCCGGAAGATGAACGAGAGAAAAATGCAGAAAAGATCGGTGATGTGATCTATTATAAATCTTTACGTGCCAGCAAAGATGGGAAAAGTTTTATGAAGAAAGGTATAAAACCAATTTTTGCCGGTAGCTCGTATTAGAAAAATTTCCTACCTTCAGAAGGTTATGGAACTTTCAAGAATTCTTGACATTCTGAAGGTATAGTTTTATTCATACTGATTTTTTATGGGAAACCATTAAAATGGTTGGGTTTTGTGTTTTTTGTCTTTATTTCCCATAATTAAAATTATGGGTTTCTGTAAAAGATAGAATAAAAAGAAACCCACAAATTTATTTGTGGGATAAGATGTGTAAAATGTGTTTGTAACCGTTTCAACGGTTTATTATGGAGGAAATAAATGATCACAGATTGGAAAGAAAAATATTCTGAAATAATGAAAGATTTTGAGGGATATTCGATTGGTAAAATATTCAAATATCTGAATGATCCTGAAATTATATCACTTGCCGGTGGACTTCCTTCACCGGATATGTTCCAAAAAATTCAGATGAGAGAAGCATCAAAGAAATTATTGGAAAACAACTTAGAGAATATCTTCCAATATACCGCTGTGCCCGGTGAAGAAAGTTTGAAAAATGCTGTTATTGAATTCCTTAAAAGGGATGATATCAACATTACAAAAGAACAGGTCGTGATAACATCTTCGGGGCAGCACGGCTTGGATTTGACAGGCAGATTATTCCTGAATTCCGGTGATGTAATTATGATAGACCGCCCAACTTTTGCCGGAGCTATCGTTGCTTTTCAGATGCAGAACCCAAAAATCATTGGAATCGATATTGAAGATGACGGACCCAATGTGGATGAATACAGAAAAAAACTCGATGAAATGAATGAAAAACCAAAATTTATTTACGTTGTTCCCGATTTCCAGAATCCAACCGGAATTACAACCAGTCTAAAAAAACGTGAAGCGCTTCTCGATCTTAGTTATGAATTTGATATTCCAATTGTGGAAGATAGCCCATATCGTGATCTTCGTTATCGCGGAGAACCTATTCCATCCATTTTTTCTTTAGATCAGAAAAGAGGTGGATGCAATGTGATCGGACTTTACACTTTTTCAAAAATATTCTGTCCAGGTATTCGTGTCGGATTCAATATCGGCGCAAAAGAAGTTATCGAGAAAATGGGTAATATCAAAGGTGGAAATACTCTGAATACTCCAAAATACAATCAGGATCTTTGCACTGCATTCTTAACTGAAATGGATTACGATGCTCATATGGAAAAATGCAAAGCATATTACAGCGAGAAATTAGATGTATTTTTACAATCTATGGAAAAGCATTTTCCAAGCGAATTGGGAGTAAAATGGACGAAGCCGGAAGGAGGATTATTCTTGTGGGTTTCGCTTCCAAAACAGATCGATACAATGAAATTATTTTATGAAGCTATCAAATATAAAGTTGCTTTTGTGCCGGGAGAAGTTTTTTATGGTGAAAATCCAAGTAAGAATGATATGCGGATAAATTTCTCATTTGCATCTAAAGAGCAAATAGCAGAAGCTGTTAAGAGATTGGCGGAGTGCGTAAAAGCACAAATTTAGGAGAATTTATTGCAACACTCCGGATTCCTCAACGGCGGATAAATATTCGAGGGAAAAGCAAGTAGAGTCTCTCCAGCCTTCTACAAATCGGCTTTGCGAAGCAAAACGATGCTTTTTATACTTCGGCTATGCAGGCAAAAAGACGGAGTGTTAATTGTCTCTCTGAGTCCCGAAAGCTTTCGGGATTACAGAGGCATTCGACGAAGAGTCTAATTTGCAATAAAACAAGAAGAAGTAAGAGGAAAAAAAATGATGAATAATGATATTTATCCTGAGATGATAAAGAATTTACCGGAAATCGAAATTGCTCTGGATGGTGTTCGAGGATGGTTGATGCAGGATGATGCAATTTCAGCAGTATTCTTTGAACTGGAACCTATCGGTAAAATTCCGGATCATTCTCATTGTACACAGTGGGGAATGGTATTGGAAGGCAAAATGAAACTAACTATAAACGGTGAAACTAAAACTTACACTAATGGAGATCGTTATCTCATCCCGGATGGAATAGTTCACTCTGCTGAGTTTATTACCAAATGCTATGTAATCGATTTTTTTGCAGATCCAAATAGATATGAGAAGAAAGAAAAAACCTCACCTTAATCCTCTCCTGAGAAGAGAGGAAACTGATGAGGTGAATAAAGTATAAGGAAAATAAAAAATGAAAAGCATCAAATTTTATTCAACAAATTTAAAAGCAGAAGTTGTAGATTTTAAAAGTGCATTATTAAAAGGTTTAGCACCGGATAAAGGGCTTTATATGCCTCTGGAAATTCCTACTTTTACAAAAGAAGAAATAAATAAATTTTCACAGATGGAATATTATGAAATTGCCTTTGAAATAGGCAGGAAATTTCTACACGATCAAATTTCTGATGCAGATTTGAAAGCTATTGTGAAAGATTCCTACAATTACGAAGTTCCACTTGAGAAAGTTTATGACCGTAAATATGTGATGCGGTTGGATCAGGGTCCAACAGCTTCTTTTAAGGATTTTGCCGCAAGAATGATGGGCAGGCTTATGCAGTATTATTTGAAAATAGAAGGAAGAAATCTGATAATTCTGGTTGCAACTTCGGGTGATACGGGAAGCGCCATTGCAAACGCTTTTTATGGATTGGATAACATCAAAGTTCTGGTTTTGTTCCCTGAAGATGAAGTAACAAACCGTCAGCGAAAGCAGATGACAACACTTGGCAAGAACGTGCAGATAATTGCTCTCAATGCGAAGTTCGATGATTGCCAATATTTGGTAAAAGATGCGTTTTCCGATAGTGAATTGGATTATTTGAATCTTTCGTCAGCTAACTCGATAAATATTGGAAGATTGATCCCGCAGATAATTTATTATTTCTATTCTTATGCGAAATTACGAAGAAGTGAAGATGAAGAAGTTATTTTTTCCGTTCCATCCGGAAATTTCGGTGATATAATGGGTGGAATGTTTGCCAAGCGGATGGGACTTCCAATTAAGAAATTTATAATTGCAACTAATGAGAACGATGAATTTCCTGCATTTGTAAATACGGGAAAATATGATAAGATAGAGCCATCTAAAAATTGTCTTTCCAGTGCGATGAATGTGGGACATCCGAGCAATATCTCACGCTTGATTGCGTTGTATGACGGCGTGATGGACGAGACCGGACATATTAGTAAATCACCGGATATGAAAAAATTACGAGAAGATATTTACTCAACCAGTATTACTGATGAAGAAACTAAAATGATGATAGCTGAGGCTTATAAAAAACATAAACTCCTTTTGGAACCACACGGTTCGGTCGGTTGGGCAGGTTTACAAAGATTCTTGCAGGAACATCCTGAATTCGATGATAAAGAACAATTATGTATTTCACTCGAAACTGCTCATCCTGCCAAATTCCCTGAACAGATCAGGGAAATTTTGAATTTTGATCCTGAGCTTCCACCAAGTCTGGAAGGAATCGAAGAGAAAGAAGAATTCTTCGATTCGATAGAAACAAATTACCAAGCTTTTAAAAATTATTTAAAAGAGAAATATTAAAATGATTTTCCAATATAAAAAAGAAATTTTGTATTTATGAAAAGTTAATGAAATTTAATTAAATAGGAGGTTATATGCAACTACATCATCGCTTTATACAAACAGCAAAAAAATATGGCAAGAAGATTGCCGTTCATGATATTGCCACAGGGAAAGATGTGCCATACGAAAGGATGTTGATCATATCTTTGATCTTTGCAAAAAAATTCAAAAGGATCAAAACTAAATATGTGGGGGTTATGGTCCCAACCTCAGCAGGATGTATACTTACAAACATAGGTTTATTGATGGCAAACAAAATTCCGGTGATGATCAATTATGGAACCGGAGCTATTGGGAATGCGATTTATGCACAGGAAAAATGTAATTTTGAAACGATCATTACAAGTAAAAAATTATTGGAAAAACTTAAACTCGATCCGATAGAAGGAATGATCTTTCTGGAAGATATTGCAGCTTCGATCAAACTTTTGGACAAACTTCCAGCGTTAATTAAATCAAAAGGTTCTGCTAAAAGAGTCATAAAAGCCGTTCATCATGGTGATATGGAAGAAACAGCAGTGATCCTCTTTACCAGCGGCAGTGAGAAAGAACCGAAAGCAGTGCAGCTCTCTCATAAAAATATAGGGAGCAATTTAGAGGGAATTCGGGAAACGTTAAATTTAGATTCTGAAGATACTTTTCTGGCAAATTTACCGCTGTTCCATGTATTTGGATTAACTTCAATTTACTGGCTGCCGATAACTTTGGGCTGCACGATAGTGGCATATCCCAATCCACTTGACTATAAAATTATTTGCGGCTTGATAAGAAAATATAAGGTTACTATGATGGCTGGTACTCCCAGCTTCTATTACGGTTACCTAAAAAAATCCAAAAGTGGCGATTTCGATTCTATGAAAATGGCTATCTCCGGTGCGGATACATTAACGAAACAGATATTTGACGGTTATTTACAAAAACATAATCTTAAAATATTGAATGCTTACGGAACCACAGAGACAAGTCCTGCAATATCTATAAATACTCCGAATGAAAATAAACTTGGAAGTGTAGGTAAACCAATTCCTGGTGTTCAGGTTAAAATACTGCATATCGATACGGATGAAGAATTGCCTGTAAATACTGTTGGGAAAGTTTACGTGAAAGGTGATATGGTAATGAAAGGTTATCTTGGTGATCTGGAAGAAACATCACTTCGCATTCATAAAGGTTGGTATGACACAGGAGATATGGGATTGATCGATGAAGATGGTTTTTTATGGCACAAGGGTCGTTTGAAGCGTTTTGTGAAAGTTGGTGGAGAGATGATCTCACTGGTTAAAGTTGAGGAAGTATTAAATAAATATCTTCCGGATGAAGTTATCTGCTGCGTGGTAGATGTGCCGAATCCTACAAAAGGTGCAGATGTGGTTGCCGCTATCACAACAGGAGAGATCGACACAAAAAGTATTCTTAAAAAAATGGCTAACGAACTGCCTGCAATTGCACTTCCCAAAGAATTTCACATATTTGAAAATATTCCTATGATGAGTACTGGAAAAGTTAACTTCCGTGAAGTTGAAAGACTTTGCAGGGAGATCCACAAAGAGAAGAATAGAAAGAAAAAATATAAAGGTAAAATATAAGAAGCGTTTTACCCGCGAAATACGCTAAAGAGCGCGAAAAAGAAGAGTAATAGTTCTGGTTACCAAACCCCTGTTTGGTAACCAATTCTCGTTCCCAATGTTCTCATTGGGAACACACAGCATTTCCAAACAGGGGTTTGGAAACGAGATAAATAAAGTAATTCTCGTTCCTAATGCCCTCATTGGGAATGAATATAACATTTCCAAACAGGGGTTGAGCTTCGCAGGTCTCACTTCGTTTGGCTGAAAACGAGATTATTAAGAAAGCGACGTTGGTGGACATCGCTCAAAAAAGAAAAAAGGATTGATATGAAATACATAATTATTCTGGGTGATGGAATGGCAGATCATCCAATTGAAAAACTGGGTAATAAAACTCCGCTTCAAGCTGCAAATATTTTCAATATAGATAAATTAGCAAAAATGGGAAGATGCGGACTATTCCAATCTATTCCCGATGATATGCCGCCTGGGAGTGAAGTTGCAAATCTGGCTGTTCTGGGTTACGATGTTCATAAAGTTTATGAGGGCAGAGGTGTATTGGAAGGCGCAAGTATGGGCGTTGAAATAAAGGAAGGTGATCTTGCAATGCGCTGCAATCTTATCTGCATTGAAGATGGGAAAATAAAGAACCATTCTGCCGGTCATATCAGCACAAAAGAATCGCATATTCTCATAGATTTTTTAAATGAAAAACTGAGTAATGATTTTGTAAAATTCCATAAAGGAATCAGTTTCCGTCATTTACTTGTTGTAAAAAATGGAAATAACGACCTTAAATTTACGCCGCCTCACGATGTTCCCGGAACTCTATTTAAAGATGTGATGATAAATCCAACCAGCAAAAGCGGGGAAGATACGTGTAATTTACTTAATGATCTCATTTTAAGATCACAGGAATTATTGAAGGATCATCCAATTAATAAGAATCGAATTGCAAATGGGAAAGATCCGGCGAATTCGGTTTGGTTCTGGTCTTCCGGTTATAAACCTTCGATGAGAACATTAAATGATAAATATGGAATAACAGGTGCCGTAATTTCCGCAGTGGATATTATCAAAGGACTCGGCGTTTATGCAGGAATGGACGTTATCGAAGTGGAAGGAGCAACCGGACTTTCCGACACAAATTATGAAGGTAAAGCGGAAGCCGCTGTGGAAGCTGTCAAAACTCACGATCTTGTCTATCTGCACGTAGAAGCTACCGATGAAGCAGGTCATTCCGGCGATGCAGAACTTAAAATTGAAGCACTGGAATATTTGGATAAACGAATTGTGAAATATATTTTGGAAGAAACTTCCAAGCTGGAAGAAGATGTTGCTATAGCTGTTCTACCGGATCATGCAACGCCTTGCGAAGTACGTACTCACACTCATGATGCTGTTCCTTTTATTATTTACAATCCAAAATTGGAAGCAGATAGTGTGCAGGAATACAACGAGGAGAGCTGTAAAACCGGTGGATTTGGGTTGATCAAAGACGATGAGTTTATCAGGACGTTGTTGGGGAAAATGTAACCTTCGGAACGGCTGAAAACCTTCCGAACGGTTGAAAAAGCAAAAATCGGTTTGATAACGACGTAAACGCCGTGATGTGTTCGTTGGGGTTGGCATTAAACCTATGCGTAAACGCATAGGCTATTTGTGGATAAAATTAAATCAATCGTGATAAATAGCCCGGAAGTGCTTCGCACTAATAAGAAAGAAATTTTGAAAGAAGCCTTTTCAGAGTCATATTTTTTCTATAATCCGGTTGACAAATTCAACGTAATCAAAACATTCTACTTCATAAAAAAAATTGTAATTATAAGGAGAATATTATGGCAAGAATGACCGTTGATGCGGAAATGTGTAAGGGCTGTGGATTGTGTATTCCTGCATGTCCTAAAAATATTATCAGATTTTCTGAAGAGATCAATTCCAAAGGCTATCATTACGCAGAATGTTTTGATCAAGAAGCTTGTATTGCATGCAAATTATGTTATACAACCTGTCCTGATATAGCAATTATAATAGAAAAATAAATGGAGGATATTATGGCTGAAAAAGTATTGATGAAGGGTAATGAAGCTGTTGCTGAAGCCGCTATCCGTGCAGGTTGCAGGCTCTATTTTGCATATCCCATCACTCCGCAAAGTGAGTTAATAGAATACATGGCAAAAATGATGCCGAAGGTAAAAGGAACTTTTGTGCAGGCAGAAAGTGAAATTGCTGCAATAAACATGGTGTACGGAGCATCCGGATGCGGAAGAAGGGCTATGACATCTTCTTCATCACCCGGTATTTCACTTAAAATGGAAGGTATTTCGTATCTTGCCGGAGCAAATTTGCCGGCAGTTATTGTAAATGTCCAACGTGGTGGTCCGGGGCTTGGTGATATTCAACCTGCGCAGGGAGATTATTTTCAGGCAACTAAAGGCGGAGGTCATGGAGATTACCGCCTTGTTGTTCTGGCACCGAGTACAGTTCAGGAATTTGCCGATATGGCAGATCTGGCTTTTGATCTGGCAGATAAATACAGAAATCCGGTAATGATACTATCAGACGGACTTCTGGGGCAGATGATGGAACCGGTTGAATTTAAAAAACCAAAAACTAAAGAAGAGATGGAAGAACTGGATAAGCAGCATTTCGATTGGTGTATGCATCCGAACGAAGATGAGCCGAATCATCATCATCACGAGATCAATTCCTTAGAGATTGATCCACTCGTTTTGGAACAGCATGTTATCAAGTTGGGTAAGAAATACGATGAAATCGAAAAGAATGAAAAAAGATATGAAGAATATAATATTTCTGATGATAATGAAGTAGTTGTTGTTGCATTTGGTACTGCTGCCAGAATAGCAAAATCTGCTATCGACGAATTGCAGGAGGCAGGAACAAGTGTTGGTATGATCAGACCAATAACAGTATGGCCATATCCTAATGAAGCAATTAGCAATGCACTTCACGACAAAGTTAAAAAGGTCGTAGTTTGCGAATTGAATCTCGGTCAGATGATCGAAGATGTGAAATTGGCAGTAAATGGAAAATTACCTGTGGAATTCCTTGGGAAAGTCGGCGGTATTTTATTTACTCCAGATGAAATTAAAGCTAAGATATTGGATAAATAGGGGGAAATCATGGAAATTATTGCACAAAGACCAAAATCATTAACAGATCTACAATTTACATACTGTCCCGGTTGTACTCACGGTATTTCCCACAGACTTATTGCAGAATCGATAGATGAACTTGGAATGAGAAATAGCATGATGGGTGTTGCTCCTGTCGGATGTTCCGTTTTTGCATACAAATTTTTCAATTTCGATATGGCGGAAGCTGCTCACGGAAGAGCACCGGCACTTGCAACGGGAATGAAACGAGCTCGACCCGATATGCATGTTTTCACATATCAGGGAGATGGTGACCTTGCTGCAATAGGAACTGCTGAGATCATTCATGCAGCAAATAGGGGAGAACATATTTCTGTATTTTTTGTAAATAATGCAATCTATGGAATGACCGGTGGGCAGATGGCTCCCACAACTCTTCCCGGTATGAAAACTTCAACCTCACCTTATGGAAGAGATGAACAGGATATTGGTTATCCCATTCAAGCTTGTGAATTGATATCTTCTTTAAGAGCACCATATTTTGTGGAAAGGGTTTCACTTTTATCTCCTCAAGATATTCTAAAAGCTAAGAAAGTTGTGAAAAAAGCTCTTCAATTCAACAAAGAAGAGAGAGGATTCACTTTTGTGGAATTTGTTTCTACATGTCCTACAAATTGGGGATTAGATCCGATGAAAGCCATGGAGTGGGCGAAAGAAAATATGTTGCCTTTCTTCCCGCTTGGTAATTTCCGCGATAAATCTGTAGAAGGAGGAGAATAATGAAAACTGAAATAATTAGCTCCGGCTTTGGTGGACAAGGTGCGCTTACAGTAGGGAAATTTCTGGCAAAAGCGGGAATGGGAGAAGGGCTTAATGTTTCATGGCTTCCTTCTTACGGACCTGAAATGCGTGGTGGAACTGCAAATGTTTCTGCCGTGATCTCCGATAAACCAATTGCATCACCGCTGGTTACTCACCCTGATATTCTTATTGCATTAAATCAGCCTTCAATTGATAAATTTGGACCGGATATAAAAGAAAACGGACTTCTTATTTACAATACGGATATGTGTCCTCATGGTATAAAACGTAAGGATATTACAGTAATTCAAGCACCAATGAATCAAATTGCAAAAGAAATAGGAAGCATGATGGTCCTTAATATGGTTGCAATCGGTATCGTAATTGGTAAGACAGGGATCGTGAAATACGAAACTATTGAAAATGATCTTTCCGGTTTCCTCAAGAAAAAAAATCCTGAGCTTTTAGAAGCTAACCTTAAAGCTATAAAAAAGGGAATTGAAATAGGAAAAAAATAATTGTAATTGATTTTACATAATAAACCCGACAGAAATGCCGGGTTTTTTTTATGAATATAAAAATTAATTTGACATATATTATATATATTTAAGTTCTAAATCATTGTTAATAACAAAAGGAGGAAACATGAGAAAAAGTAAAATAGCAATTGTTGGAATGTTTATAATTATGATTATCCTTGCAGGTTGTGCATCTACTACTCGTACAGTAACAAGGGTTTCGGCAGATGAAGTTTCAGATATGAGTGGTAATTGGAATGATACCGATTCACGTCTGGTTGCCGAGCAAATGATAAAAGATTTGATGTACAGACCTTGGCTGCAGGATTTTGTTATGGAACAAGATAGAAAACCTGTTTTAATAGTTGGGACTATCAGGAATTTTAGTTCGGAACATATTCAGTCAGATATTTTTATTAAGGATATAGAAAGAGAATTTATCAACAGCGGAAAAGTAAAGTTTGTTGCAAGCAGTAAAGAGCGTGGTGAGATCAGAGAAGAGAGAATGGAACAGCAATCTTATGCAAGTGATGAAACAGCAAAAAGATTAGCTGCTGAATCCGGTGCTGATTTCATACTTCAAGGCGGAATAAAATCTAATACCGATGCAAGTGGTGGAAAAGCAGTAAAATTCTATCAAGTCGATCTTGAACTTATAAATGTAGAATCAAATGAAAAAGTCTGGATAGGATCGAAAGAAATTAAGAAATATGTTAAAAAGAACAAAGTAAAATGGTAGAATAATAATGAATAAAACACTCAAAATATTTCTGTTCACTTCAATTTTGTTTATTTTAAGTTGTGCAAGCACAAAAAGCTCGAAAGAGCAGTTTTCAGGGATCGATGAAAAACTTATTACTCGTGATTATCAAGGTGCGCTAAAACAGATTGAAGCAGCTAAAGAAAAGTTCTATAAAGAAAAAGAGAAAGCTCTTTACTATGTGGATGTTGGAATGCTTCATCACTACAATGGCAATTTTGAACAGAGTAATACATTACTTTCCAAAGCAGAAACGGCTTTTGATGAACTTTATACTAAAAGTTTGGGCAGAGGTGCGACTTCAATGTTATTGAACGATAATGTTTTGGAATATTCCGGTGAGGATTATGAGGATGTTTATCTCAATGTTTTTAAAGCACTTAATTATGTTGAACTAAATAAATTTGATGATGCTTTTGTCGAGATCAGGAAGATAAATGAGAAACTTTCTTTACTGGAACAGAAGCATAAAAATATGGCAAAGCAATACAATAAATCCAAAGATAAGAAAAAGAAATTTGAAATTGGTAAGAACAAATTCCATAATTCTGCTCTTGGAAGATATTTGAGTATGCTTCTCTATCGTGCCGAGGGTAAGATGGATGATGCTCGAATAGATAAGAAAAAAATTGATGAAGCATGGCAATTGCAGTCTCACATTTATAATTTTAGCAAACCACCTCTAAATAATTATCTTAATAGAACCAATAAAGCTAAGATCAACGTTATTTCTTTTAGTGGTAGAGCTCCGGATAAAAAGGCAAATACGCTTTATATCCATACCGAAAAGAATCTGGTTATAATTGGGACTACAAAAGAAAATACAAGAGGTAAACAGAATTTGAAAACTCTGGACGTGATAAACTGGAGCGGCATGAAACAAGGTTATCACTTTAAATTCCAACTTCCCTTCATGAAAAAAAGAGGATCCAATATCGGCAGAATAGAAGTTATTATCGATGGCAATACTGCATCTGATCTTCAGCAGATAGAAGATATCGAAAAAGTTGCTTTGGAAACATTCAAGATAAAAGAACCCATCATCTATCTTAAGACAATTACCAGAACTGTTATTAAGGGACTTATTGCTGCTAAAGGTAAAGAAGAAATGGGGAAAAAAATAAGTAATCCACTTCTGGGATTTGCAGCTCGTTTAGCTACTGACGCAATTGTAGGCGCAACCGAAAATGCTGATCTTAGAATAGCAAGGTTCTTTCCGGCAAAGACTTCTATTACTGAAATCGAAGTAACTCCGGGAGTTCATAATATCAAAGTGAAATATTACTCCAAGAATGGTTCTGTACTTTTTGTTGATGATCTTGGAGATAAAAATATTTCAAGATCCGGGTTGAATCTATTTGAATCGTTTTACTTAAATTAATCTATAAAAATCCTCCTACGTGAAAACTATGGAGGACAGCCCACC
This sequence comes from Candidatus Cloacimonadota bacterium, assembly GCA_030600585.1. Classification (GTDB taxonomy): domain Bacteria; phylum Cloacimonadota; class Cloacimonadia; order Cloacimonadales; family TCS61; genus Tenebribacter. Next base: position 11,924 of record JAUVLU010000052.1, read on the forward strand.
TATGTTAAAACTGCGGTGGACAAGGAGAGAAATATGAAAAATACAATTTTACTATCTATTATTTTATTTCTTATACTTTCGTGTGCTGTACATGCAAAAAGAAAAAAAAGTTCACAACCTGAATGGCTGAAGAATCCCAAAGCTGTATATTCGGAACAGATGTATCTTACAGCTATCGGAGAAGGTGATTCACGCAGCGATGCGGAAAATATGGCTGCCGGTAATCTGGCACGAATATTCGAATCTAACATCAAAGCGGAAGAGACTGTTAATCAACGTTATATGGAACTTACAAAAAATAGCAAAACCGATTTTGAAGAACAAACCGATGTAACTAAAAGTGTGAATATCCAATCTCAACAAACGCTTTTCAATATACAATTTGGAGAAAGTTATACAGATGATGTTGGACGGATTTATGCTATTGCTTACCTGAACAGGATGAAAACGGCAGAAATCTATGAAAACAAAATTAATAAGAATGCAGATCGTATTAACTACTTTATGGGAATATCTGAGAAATCCGCTGACGCAATTCTGAAATATGCTGCAATGAGCGCAGCTACAACTGTAAGTTCTATTAATGAATCGCTTCTTGCTCAACTTACTATTATTTTCCCTTCTACTATTGATATGCTTGAAATAAATTATAACCATGATCAGATAGTGAAAGAAGCAAATGCGGCAGCTAAAGCGGTTTCCTGCAAAATTGATATACAGAACGATGAAGAGAATAAGGTCACAATATTGCTCGAAGAACTTATTAATGATATGGGATTTGTACTTTCTGAAAATAATGTATTGAAGATAGATGGGAATATATTATTGGAAAAAACAGATTTGAAGCGCGATCTGGAATTTGTCCGTTATGAATTGCAGATCAATGTTACAGATAATAAAGATAATGTTATTGTTTCCATGTCAGAGAAGGGTAGAGAAGGGCATGTGTCAGTCTCTGAAGCAAAAGCACGTGCAATTCGCACATTAAGTAAGAAGATCAATAAACAGCTTAAAAAGAAACTTATTGCTTATCTTGATGGAATGGTGTTAGAGTAAATAGCTCACGGATGACACGGATTTTACGGATTAATACAGAAATTATTTGCAGGTTTAATTTTGTAGATTGAACCGTAATGTTTCGGATGCATAAAAATGATACGTCCTGCGTTCAATTATAGTCAGATAAAATCTGCGGCGAAAAGTACGCATGAAAACAAAAAAATAGCCCAGCCGTTTACAGGCTGGGCTTTGCATATTATACAAACTAGCTAATTATTTTAGTAGAATCATCTTCCTTATTTTGTGATACTTATTTGTAACCATGTTGTAAAAATATAGTCCGCTCGCAACTGATTTACCACTGTTATCTTTTCCATCCCAAACAACATAAAAGAAACCAACGTTTTTATGTTCATCTATTAATGTGCGAATCTTCGCACCCTTAATATTGAATATCTCAATTTTAACCCTGCCTGCATCTACAATAGAGTAATTTATAGTAGTTGTCGGGTTGAATGGATTCGGGAAGTTCTTACTTAAAGCTGTTTTAATCGGAAGGATAAATCCAGCGTTGGAACCAGCTTCAACGTGAACGATCCAGATAGTTTCAATAGTGTAATCCTCATCAGATGCTAATGATTTGATCTCGATATCTCCCACAATCTCGAAGATATGAACGAATTCTTCTGTTAATTCGGTTTGTAAAACATCATCAACAAACCATTCATATTCTATTGTACTATCAATATCCTCTACATCCACACTGAAAGCAACGGTGCTGTCTTCTACAACTGTAAATTCAAGTTCTTCCGGTATGAAACCAATCAGAACAGGTTCATCATTGACTGGGATTACGATTACATCCACATCATCTTCTGCAGTTGCCCTTGTTGCATTATCATCAATAATAAAGGTGAGTGTTTCTGTCCCATTCCAATTCTCAGTTGCTCCAAAGGTAACTTCCAATCCTACTATATTTACAATAACCTCTGTATTTCCTGTAACTGAAAGTGTGAGATCATCCGGATCAACATCATCAACGTATTCTGTAAAATCTACTATCAGTTCTTCATCTTCATCGAAGGTAAAACTATCTGGTAAGACAATAGTCGGATCATCATTTACAGGAAGTACGATAACTTCAACATCATCTTCAGCAGTTGCTCTACTATCTTCACTATTGGAATCGATTCTCTTTTGGATATTTCTTTTACCTACAGTAAAGGAAACTCTGTCACCCTGACCATCATCAACTGTAAAGGTAAGAATTTCAGTTCCATTCCAATCTTGTGTTGCTCCAAATGTAACTTGCAGGTCAACAATATTAACCATGATCTCTGTATTACCGGTAACCGAAAGTGTTAGAACATCAAGATCAACATCATTAACGAAGTCCGCGAAATCAACGATCAATTCTTCATCTTCTTCAAATGTGAAATCATCAGGTAATGTGATAGTTGGATCATCATTTACAGGAAGTACTATAACTTCGACATCATCTTCAGCAGTTGCTCTACTATCTTCATTATTGGAATCGATTCTCTTTTGGATATTTCTTTTACCTACAGTAAAAGAAACTCTGTCACCTTGACCATCATCAACTGTAAAGGTAAGAATTTCAGTTCCATTCCAATCTTCTGTTGCTCCAAATGTAACTTGCAGGTCAACAATACTAACTGTGATCTCTGTATTACCGGTAACCGAAAGTGTTAGAACATCAAGATCAACATCATCAACAAATTCTGCGAAATCTACAATCAGCGCTTCATCTTCTTCAAATGTAAAATCATCAGGTAATGTAATAGTTGGATCATCATTAACCGGAATTACGATAACATCTACATCATCAGAAGCTACTGCTCTATCCATGTTATCATTAGCAGTAAATGTGAGCATTTCAGTTCCATTCCAGTTCAGTGCGGCACTAAATGTAACAGTGAAATCAACAATATCTACAATTACTTCAGTATTTCCACTCACGCTTATAGTCACAATGTCACCGTTAATATCATTAATAAACGGTGCAAAATCTATAACAAGAGCATCATCTTCATCAAAGGTGAAACCATCGGGCAGAATAATTGTAGGTGCATCATTGGATGGCTGCAGAAATCCCGGGAAGAGTTGGTAACCGGTGCTGGTTGCCCCATCATTGGATATTCCAAAAATCGCATTCTCTGTAAGATCATAGCTTGTTGAACCCGGGGGAGGTGCCTGATTGGCATTTCCTGTTAGGAATCCTCGTTGAATCAGTATGAAGTTGTCGCTTGATGGTTGATCTGCAAAAGCATTAGAGACCAGAAGCAAGCAACTTAATAAAATCAATATTTTAATTTTCATATTTTCTCCTTGCCCACCGTAGTTTTAACGTAGGTGGGCTGTCGCGCCATTTCTGGCCACTCATGAGTGGTTCAGAAAAAGCGGATTTATTTCATTTCCGCAATTTGTTGTTGCAGCTCTTCTATCTGTTGTTGCTGTTCTTTCATGGCTTCTATCAAAACCGGAATAAGACCAATATAATTTATACCTTTATATTCTATCCTTTCCACATCCTTTTTCGCTCCTTCGATGCCCTCATTTTTATCATAGGCATGAACATTATCTACTACCAGTTCAGGAAGTATTTCTTCCAATTCCTGTGCTATCAGACCGATCTGTTCACCTTCAGGCAGCACCAATTGTTTCTCTTCTGCCATTTGTTTGAAATTAAAGGTATGCACATTCATTAATTTTATTTTAGAAAGAGCATTTCTAAATGGCTGCACATTTTCCTTAAAACGTTCATCAGATGGATTGCTGAATGTTCCTGTAACAGTTACATTACCGGCAAAATACCCGGCATAGTGAGTGCCTGTACTATAGGCATAACCAAAAATTGCATAATTTGTACCTGAACCACCATCAACGTAACCATGTACTCCAACATAGTTGTCACTTCCTGTAGGGTTTACTATACCATAAACACCACAAAGTCCCCCTTCAAAATTTCCACCAATACCAAAACCATCTACCGGTCTGGATTTGCCATAAACTGCTATGGCATAAGAAGGTGCGGTATTGGTGAACTCAGCATGAATTACATGTGTATCGCCGCTATTATAATTTGATTCGAAGTAACCACCATAGTAACCTGTACTATAACCGTAAACACCACAATCGCTCGCACCTAAGTAACCATAACTACCGGTACTGTTATGTATTCCATAAACACCATAGCTTGAACTTCCCAGGTAACCAAAATTTCCACTTGAGGAACCATAAACACCAAAATTATCTGAGCCTAAGTAACCATAATTGTCAGTAATATAATGTTTACCATAAACACCATAACCCGTACCTGTATTTTCACCCTTGATAACGCTGTTTGGGTCAGAGACATTTTCACTGAGGTTGA
>JAUVLU010000070.1 GCA_030600585.1 Candidatus Cloacimonadota bacterium
CAGGCAAGGATTTTTTTATTATTCGTGTATTGGCGATATCGCCAATACACGAATAATAACTCTCTTTACTTTTTCAAATACTTTTCTATTAAATATTTTCAAATTAATTAACTGGATACTTTTAGGGTTTACTGTCCAAAATTTTTTTACAATCTTATATATGTAGGAATTGATTGACACTAGAGCCATAGAACAGGTTTTTGATTTTTATTAAAGATAGAGTTAGAGGATGGAAAGGAAAGTGTCGGTTAAACAGGAACTGATAAGAAATTTTTGTATTATTGCGCATATTGATCATGGCAAATCTACACTTGCGGATAGAATGCTCGAAGTTACTAATGTTATCGATATGGGTTCGCATGATGCCCTGGTGCTGGATGATATGGAACTGGAAAAGGAACGCGGAATTACAATAAAATCTCATGCGATCCGCATGGAATACGAAAAAGATGGAAAAACATATATCCTTAACCTTATAGATACTCCCGGGCATGTAGATTTTTCATATGAAGTTTCACGCAGTCTTGCTTCTTGTGATGGAGCACTTTTAATAGTTGATGCATCTCAAGGAATTGAAGCTCAGACGATGAGTAATATGTATCTGGCAATGGAGAATGATCTTGAGATAGTTCCTGTGATAAACAAGATTGATCTTCCTAAAGCAGATGTAGAAGGAACCGAACACGACATTGTAGAAAATATAGGTGTCTTACCGGAAAATATATATAAGATCAGTGCCAAAACGGGAGAAGGAGTTGAAGACCTTATAGATGGCCTTATTAATGATATCCCATCTCCTGACGGCACAGAAGATAAACCAACAAAAGCCCTGATTTTTGATTCATATTTTGATAAATATCGAGGTGTGATCATTTTGGTTAGAGTGTTCGACGGAAAACTTAATAGAGGTGATAATATCCGGTTATTCTCTACAAATAAAGAATATGCAATTGAAGAGATCGGCTATCTGGGATTGAAACAAATTCCTACAAAAGGATTAAGAACAGGTGAAGTTGGATACATTATTGCCAATATAAAAAATATTTCTGATGCAAGAGTTGGAGATACAATAACGACTGCTGAAAACGGTTGCACAGAAGCTTTACCCGGATTTGAAGAACCCAAACCTATGGTTTACAGCGGTGTTTTTCCGCTCGATAAGGATGATCATGAAAACCTTAGAGATGCTCTTGGAAAATTAAGTCTGAATGATGCATCGCTTACCTATGAACCGGAAAGCTCACTTGCATTAGGTTTTGGCTTTCGCTGTGGTTTTTTGGGAATGTTACATTTGGAGATCGTTAAAGAAAGATTATCGCGTGAATATAATGTTTTGATAATTACAACAACTCCGAGTGTGAAGTTCCTGATAAATTTAGAGAATGGTTCACAGAAAACTATATATAATCCTGTTGATATGCCCGATCCTGCCGGAATTGTAAATATTGAAGAACCAATAATGGACATAGAAATAATTGTTCCAAGTGATTACGTTGGGAATATTATGAACTTAGTTCAGGAACGACGCGGTATTCAAAAAGATATGCAGTATATTGATGAAAAAAGGTTGTCGATCCATTATGAAATGCCGCTTATCGAGATAATTTTTGATTTTTATGACAGGCTTAAATCCTTAAGCCGCGGCTATGCATCTTTAGATTATTCCTTTAAAGAATTTCGGGTAGCAGATGTTGTGAAAGTGGATATGATGATAAATGGTGAACGTGTAGATGCAATGTCGTTTATCTGCCATGCCGATAAAGCTTATAATTGGGGAAAAAGTATTACTCAGAAACTCAAGGAAGTTATTCCAAAACAACAGTTCAAAGTTGCTCTGCAGGCAAGTATCGGTGCAAAGATCATTGCCAGAAGTACGATCAATGCTTTACGTAAAAATGTGACTGCCAAATGTTATGGCGGTGATATTACCCGGAAAAAGAAATTATTGGAAAAACAGAAAGAAGGAAAGAAACGCATGAAAGAGATCGGCTCTGTACAGGTTCCGCAAGAAGCGTTTCTCGAAGTTCTCAAAGCTGATAGAGGATAAAATAAACCTTGCGAATGGTGCATCGGCTTGAGTAGCAAACGATGCTGGAATTCTCTTGCTTGTCTCATGGTTTTCAGATTTCCTGCTATTTTTTTTTGACCTTCGCAATGGTTGGAATTGAAAATGTAAAATGGATTGTCATTCCCGAGCAATCGTGAATCTATTTTTTAAGAACAAAAGAGAATAAAAGATTTAACCGCTAAGTTCGCAAAGGACGCAAAGAGAAGATAGGTTGTGAGATAAATGTTTTTGTCATTCCCGTGTAATTGTCATTCCCGAGTAATCGGGAATCTATTCCCAAGAGTTCAGATAGCTTTTGATGAAAAAAGGAGAAAATTTATATGAAAATTAAAACAATCATTATCTTATTATTATTATTGGTATTTACAATAATACTATTTCAAAACTTGGAAGTAGTCTCAATCCAATTGCTTTTCTGGAAGTTTGAAATGGTTCCTCTTATGATTCTATTTCCATTAACTTTACTTCTTGGTGTTATTATTGGTTTTTTGTTTTTTGGTACAAGAAAGAAAAAGAAACAAAAGATGATTAATAACGAAGAAGAGATTTAGCTCACGGATCCACATATATGTTTATTGCTCAGCACAATTGAAAATATTATTTTGTTAAGAATTATTTAATGAGAAAGGAATTATTATGCTATATCTAAGTAAATTAGAGGAAGTAACAAGGAGACTCAAACCTGAATTTGAAAAATTATTCATTGAAGTCCTTAATAATCAAAATCATATTGGAGATTTATTACTTGTTTATCATAATTTTAGTTTAAACACAAAATTTCCAAATCTCAAAGGATATTCACCATACATAATGGGACTGGGATTTGAAGGTTTTTCAGAAAGAACGCATTATGAATTTATTGATACTTATCGAAAAAATAATTTAATCAAAGATCAATCTATATTAGTATCAAATTCAATAGAAGAATTATCTATTCAGATTGAAATGTTAATTTATCTTAAAATCTGGGAATGTGATCTTTTTATAAAAAAAATTTATCAAATTGTACAATTACTTAATGGTAAAGCATATGATTGGAACTTTACAATTGCAAAATATAACAATGATAAATCAGCAACTGGAACTAGACAAAAAATTATTAGAGAAAAAATAAGAGACAATATTAAATCACATTTACCAATCTTACATGAATCATTTAAAAGTGCATATAATCCTCAAATAAGAAATGCGATTGCCCATTCACAATATTATTTTTTAGAAAGATCAATTGGATTTAATAATTTTGACCACAAAAATAAGTATTCAAATCTCAACAGAATTACTTTTGAAGATTGGTCGGAAATATTTCATAAAACTATAATTATTTATAATGAATATATCTTGTTAATTAATAAAATAAATCCATTTTATGTTTCACTAGCAAAAAAGCAGAATAATAAAATTCCATTTATTATGAAAAAAGATTTAAATCAAATAAAAAATTATCATCTGGAATACTTACCTGAAAAGAAAAGATGGCAATGGATAGATTGATCTTATAAATACCATTATTTTTTCTACCAGTACAGAAGGTTTATATGTCGTCTGCATCTTGTTTGTTGGAAGATTTATCTTTTCTCTTTTCTGAAAACAGAAAAAGTAATCCTATAGTTGCAACAACAATCGTGACAACTTGTACCCACACACGGGATGCTATTATGTGTGAACTTAATCTACTTTCCTTAGACCAATTCAAATATTCCCATTCCTCTCTAAACGCGTAATAAACGGCTCTCTCGTCCGGGGGCAAAAATAGAAAATGGTAGCCCATATATTTCTTAAGGGTGATTATAGTGTCCCCACCCCACCCCCACTGCCATTCACCTTCATAGGGAGTAAATAGCCCACTGAGAATCACGAGGAATATACCGATGCTTATGATGATTCGTTGTTTTTTGTTCATTTATTCTCCTAATCTACATTAACTTGCTCAAATAATCAGTATACGACATTTTCATTCCCTTGAAATAAACTATGTCAATAACGATAAATAAATTCTAAGCGTCAATAAAAAAATTACAGTACGGATTTTTTATTCTTGCGTAATTCAGCAGAAAAATATAATTGCTCAAAATATGAATTCATTAAAAAAGGGTTGAAATTAAAATATGGGGAGTGTTAACTTAACTGTGTCTGGGAAGGCACATAATGTTAATTGACAAAAGAAGTTATGATAGGATTTACTCGTGTCATGAGTATAAAGAAATAACCGCAAAGTTCGCAAAGGGCGCAAAGAGAAGATTTAACCGCTAAGATTGCAAAGGACGCAAAGAGAAGATAGGTTGTGAGATAAATGTTTTTGTCATTCCCGAGTAATCGGGAATTTATTCCCAAGAGTTCAAATAGCTTTTGAGGAAAAAAGGAGAAAATTTATATGAAAATTAAAACAATCATTATATTATTATTATTATTGGTATTTACAATAATACTATTTCAAAACTTGGAAGTAGTCTCAATCCAATTGCTTTTCTGGAAGTTTGAAATGGTTCCCCTTATGATTCTATTTCCATTAACTTTACTTCTTGGTGTTATTATTGGTTTTTTGTTTTTTGGTACAAGAAAGAAAAAGAAACAACAACCGAAGGATGATAAAACGGAATAGTTACATTATTCTGGAAAGGAATTTAAAAAGAATTGACATATATGTAATCAATAATTATTTAAATCACATCAGCCTAGTATAACTTCGTGTTATGCTAGTCCCGAATTCTAAGTGAATTCGGGTTTTTTTTGGAGATACCTATGGATAGAGCCGTTTTCTTCATTGATGGATTTAATCTTTACCATTCAATAATTGATTATAACTCAAAAAAGAGTACATTGATTGATTATCGGTGGATCAATTTACGAAAATTGTCAGAATGTTTTATTGGGAAAAATACAAAATTAGAAGAGATTTATTATTTTACTGCTCTTGCATCATGGAATCCACCAAAAGTTAAACGGCATCAGTTGTATATAAAGGCTTTGCTTTATAATAAGATCAGTATAATCTACGGCAAATTTAGAAAAAAAACTAGAAAATGTAGAATTTGCCATGGTATCTATAAATGTCATGAAGAAAAACAAACAGACGTAAATATAGCAATCAAATTATTATCTTCAGCATTTGAAGATAAATTTGATACTGCCTATATTATTTCTGGAGATAGTGATCTAATACCATCAATTAATGAAGTGCAACAAATATTTCCAAATAAGAAGATTTGCATAATTATTCCAATTGGAAGATCTGCTTATGAACTAGTTCAAGTATCTGATAGACATATGAAAATGAAAGAAAAGCATCTTAAAAGTAGCTTGTTTCCTTTAGAAATCAAATTAGAAAGTGGCGAGTCAATAAATTGTCCAAAAGAATGGGCTAATCATTCAAATAAATAATCCAAATTCAAAAACTGCTAAATTGATTTGTGAGTTGATAAAAAACAATAATATAAAATGTTCCTAAGAAAAACTTAGGAACAAGTAATCTACAATACTCCCTCAATTGACTTAATAATATTTTCACTTTTTGGTTTATCATTTGAACCGGAACGATTGATGATATTTCCTTCTTTTGAAATTAAGAATTTATTTAAATTCCAGGTGATAATTATTCTCTTTTCACCATCTCCTCACAGGTATGAGTCGGCTTTGTCTTGTCCTAAAATAGGTTGTCACAATTGGAGGTCAAGTTGAAAAAGAAGAATGTTTATAAAGGAAAAGGCACAAGCCGTCGTTACAGTGATGCCTTTAAGCGAAAAGTAGTATCCGACATTCAAAATGGATTATAC
>JAUVLU010000047.1 GCA_030600585.1 Candidatus Cloacimonadota bacterium
TCTCTACCCGTGTTCAATCGAATGCGGGTAGAGACACTTTCTCTTGACCTGTAAATAACAGATTCAAAGATTTGATTAAATAGATATAAAAGGTAGGTTATATGAGATTTCGTCTTTCTGCTTTTTGCTTTCTTGTTCGCCGTAGCAATATTCTCCTTGTTTTTCTTTGCGTAGGCGGATTGCTTTCTGCTTTTTCAATTGCGTATGCAATTGAAGTTGGTGGTCACTTAATCGAAGACACGACCTGGTCACCAGAAGACAATCCTTACCTCGTCACTTCCGGTCTCTATGTAGATGTTGGTGTTACTTTAACAATTTTACCTGGAACAATTGTAAAATTCTATTCTGATTATTATGATGAAATAGGAGATGATCAGTTTTATTTTCAAGGTGGTGAGGAATCAGTTGCAAAATTCATCCGATGTGAAGGTAGAATACTTGCTGAAGGAACTGAGCAGGACAGTATAATTTTTACCAGGATGCAAGATGAACAATATTATCATTGGGGTACGATCTATCATCCGGAAGGTGCACAACAAAGTAGTTTTAAACACTGTTTATTCGAGTTTTCTGCTCTTACAGGTTTTTCTCTATTCGAGCAATCACGTGCTGCCATTGCATTTTGGAATGGTTATGGCAAAATAGAGAATTGTTCTTTTATTGATAATCATAAAGCAGTCAATATCCAAAGTAGTATAGATAAAATTCAAATATTAAATAATTATTTTGATTATGATGAGTTCTTCCACCCAACAATAATGAACTCAAGTCCGTTAAGGTTTATTACAATATTATATGTGTCCGGCGAATATAATGAGAAACCACTTATTGCCGGTAATTTGTTTAGGCATGGCACATCTGTTTTTTCTTGTGACTACATCAGTTTTGTGGATAACAATATTGAATCTTTGGTTGATAATCAAAAGGGAATTTCTTTATCTGCTGATCAAGGAATAAGTTACTTTTATGATAATAATATCTTTGGCAGTTATGGAACAGGTATTTATTCAAATTCTTTAGAAGAAAATTCTTTATACATCACAAATAATCATTTTGGCATAATTGGTGGAGAGGGTGTTTATATTGATGATGCTTATGTGGAGATAAGTGATAATTATTTTGAAGGATGTGATTTATCTGGACCGAGTGAATATGAACTAATTGGAACTATAAAAAATAATATTGTTACTGATGCTAACATAGCTATTTCAGGCAGATTCGAAAAAATCTATAATAATATTTTTTATAATTGCAACATTGTTAGTAGTGTGATTGGTAGTAGTAATGTATTTTCAAATAATCTAATAATAAATAATCTTGAATTATGCAATCTATTAGCTGACACACCAATTATTGAAAATAATATTTTTATAAACAATGAAATAGATAATATTGATATAATGAATAACCCCATCTTCCGCAATTGCATAATTGATTTTCCACTCGATCCCCCACTTATAGACGGTGGTGGTAATATATGGGTAGATTCTCTGCAGGCACAAACACTTTTCGAGGACATCCAAAACGGTGATTTTCATCTCATCGAAGGCAGTCTGGCAATAGATGCAGGATTCGATACTCTGGGTTATTATTATCCGTTCGATATGGACTACAATCACAGAATTTGGGACGGAGATAATAACGGAATTGCAATTATAGATATTGGACATTATGAATATAATTCACCATCATTTGGCGGTATCGAGGGTTATACTTACAATCCGATAAATGGAGAGCCGGTGGATTATGTGTTGTTAAAGATCAACAATCAGCCAGGAGAGTTCACTTTTACAGACAGCATAGGCAATTTTGAGTACAAGCTTCCTGCCGGTATTTATGATGTTTATGCAGAACGAGTTTTTTATGAAGATGTAATTGAATGTCAGATCGAAGTGATAGATGGTGAGTTTACGCAATTAGATATTCCGATGTATGAAACTGTTGATGTTGAAGAAAATACAATTCCTAATTCTTCATCACAGATCATCAATCTCTCTAATTATCCAAATCCATTTAACCCAACTACAACAATCAGTTTTTCCTTACCGGAAGATGGTAATGTGGAATTATCGATCTATAATATTAAAGGACAAAAAGTTAAAACCTTATTAGATGCTTATTCTTCAAAAGGACATTTTGAAATCATCTGGAAAGGTGTAGACGATAACAAAAGATCAGTAGCAAGCGGACAATATTTTATAAAACTCAAAGTGAATGGAAAAGAAAAAGCTTTGAGTAAATGTTTATTGTTGAAATAGTATTTTAGAATTAATTATACTTTAAAATTGACAAATAATTAGCAATTCCAAATATTACTTATAATTAAATAAGAATTAGCAATCAAAATTTATGTATCATTAATTAAGGTGCTGTTTATGAAAGCAATTAAAAAGAAAAAATTAAGTGAAGCTGAAATTAGGTATAGAAGCCTGTTCGAGGATTCTCCGATCTCGATTTGGGAAGAAGATTTCTCAGCTGTTTACAAATATATTAATTCTCTTCGTGAACAGGGGATAACGGATTTCAAGGAGTATTTCTCTAATAATCCCGATCAGGTTGAGAAGTGTTCCAAATTAGTTAAAATACTGAGTGTGAACAAGTCAACAGTAGAGATGTATCATGCAAATTCAAAAGAAGAATTGCTAACGGATCTAAAAGCACTACTTACCAAAGATTCCATGAAAACTTTCGTTGAACAACTTGTTTTGATCGCTAATGGAGGAACTCATTACGAGGGTGAGTGCATAAATAAAACTATTGACGGAAAGAAAATAGATGTTTATCTTCAGTGGATACTTGCAAAAGAATATAAAAAAGATTACTCAGTTGTTTTTGTTTCATTGATGAATATTACCGACATGAAGAATACTGAAAGAGCTTTGGAAGAAAGTGAAGAAAAATTCCGAACAATTTCTAATTCAGCAAATGATGCAATCATTATGATTGATAACTCGGGAAAAATAAATTTTTGGAATCGAGCGGCAGAAACAATATTTGGAAGAAATTCAAGTGAAGTTATTGGTAAACAATTACATGACATACTTGCACCAGAGAGATATATAAATGTTTTTAAAAAAGGATTTGAGAAATTTAAATATACAGGTAAAGGTAATGTAGTTGGTAAAACAATAGAAATATATGCTAAGCACAAGAATGGGACTGAATTCCCGATAGAATTATCTTTAACCGGAATTAAATTAAAAGGTCAATGGAATGGATTAGGCATTATTCGAGATATAACAAAACGAAAGGAAAGCGAAGAGGAGAACAGACTTCAAAAAGAGCAGATAAAACTTATCAATAAAATTCTAAGGCACGATCTTGCGAATAGTCTGGCCGCAATTAGTAGTGCTATTAACATTTTTAAAAAGGAAAAAGATGATAAGATGTTAGATAATATAAGTAATAATATAGAAAAAAGTGCAGACTTGATAATGAAAATGAAGGAGCATAAATTTCTTATCGCATCAACTAACCTGAAGATCTATGATATTGATGAACACTTTAAAAAAATATTACAGAATTACCCAATCATTGAATATTCCATTAAAGGAAAGTGTAAAATATTTGCAGATGATTCTCTTAATTCAGTTATTGATAATTTAATTAGGAATGCTGTTGTGCATAGTGGGACAGATCGCATTGATATTGAAATTTCCTCTTCAGGAAGGACTTGTGAGGTTAAGGTGATCGATTATGGAAAAGGAATCCCGAATGATATTAAACTTAAAATATTTGATGAAGGTTTTAAATATGGTGTTACCGGGCATTCAGGGCTTGGTTTGCATATTGTACAAAAAGCCGTAAAGAATTGGGGTGGTGATATCCTGACTGAAGACAATTCACCTAAAGGTTCTATCTTTAAATTGTATTTAAGAAAAGTGTAAATTGATATAATATATAAAAAAAAGCCTTCCTGTTATTTCTGGAAGGCTTTTTGATTATAAGATCTATATTAGTTCTGCTCGATTGCAGCTTGAGCAGCAGCTAATCTGGCGATTGGCACACGGTAAGGAGAACAACTTACATAGTTCATTCCCACAGTGTTACAGAATTTCACTGAACTTGGTTCGCCGCCATGTTCACCACAAATACCAACTTTAAGATCAGGATTTACGCTACGCCCTTTTTGGGTTCCCATTTTCACAAGTTGTCCTACACCTTCTTGATCGAGAACCTGGAAAGGATCTTCTTTTAATATCCCTTTTTCAATGTAGATTGGAAGGAATTTGCCGGCATCATCACGGCTGTAACCGAATGTCATTTGAGTAAGGTCGTTTGTTCCGAAACTAAAGAATTCAGCTTCTGCACCGATAAGGTCGGCTGTGAGAGCAGCACGAGGAATTTCGATCATTGTTCCTACGAGATATTCGATTTTGCAATCTCTTTCTGCAAAAACTTTTTCTGCAATTTCGCGAACGATTGCAGCTTGCATTCTATATTCTTCTACAGTTCCGATAAGTGGGATCATGATCTCAGGTTTTGGATCAAATCCGGCTTCTTTAACATTGATAGCAGCTTCGATGATCGCACGAGTCTGCATCTCAGTGATCTCAGGATACGTGTTTCCTAAACGGCAACCGCGATGTCCAAGCATTGGATTGAATTCATGAAGAGATTCAACTTTAGCTTTGATCGCTTCAACAGAGATTCCCATCTCTTCTGCCATCTCTTTCTGGTTTTTATCTTCATGAGGAACAAATTCGTGAAGCGGCGGATCCAGAAAACGCACAGTTACACCAAATCCCGTCATAGCTTTGAAGATACCTTCGAAGTCTTCCCTTTGATAAGGAAGAAGTTTTGACAATGCTTCTATTCTACCGGCTTCATCATCAGCAAGGATCATTTCACGCATTGCCTTGATTCTTTCGCCTTCGAAGAACATGTGCTCCGTACGACAGAGACCAATACCTTGTGCGCCAAATTCTCTTGCAACAGTTGCATCATTTGGTGTATCGGCATTTGTTCGAACATACATGCGAGTATGCTTTTCGCAAAGTTCCATTAACTTTCCAAAATCTCCGCTAAGTTCCGGTTCTGTGGTTGCGATCTGTCCTTCATAAACTTCACCTGTTGAACCGTTCAATGAAATCCAGTCACCTTCTTTATATTCTTTTCCTTCAACTGTCATCACACGAGTTTTATAATTTATATTAATTGAGCCGGCACCAGAAATACAGCATTTTCCCATGCCGCGAGCAACAACAGCAGCGTGAGATGTCATCCCACCACGAGCTGTGAGAATTCCGTTTGCTACATTCATCCCTTCAAGATCTTCAGGAGAAGTTTCGATACGAGCTAAGATAGCGTTTTTAAATTTATTTGCTTCGTCTGCAAAGAAAACAAGCTGACCTGTTGCAGCACCAGGAGAAGCAGGAAGACCTTTTGCTATAACATTTGCTTTACTGATAGCATCTGTATCAAATACAGGATGAAGCAATTCATCAAGTTTATTTGGATCTACGCGATTAATAGCAGTTTCTTCATTGATAAAATTTTCTTCGAGCATTTCCATTGCCATGCGAACCATTGCAGCACCGGTTCTTTTACCATTCCTGGTTTGAAGTAACCACATTTTACCATCTTGAACAGTGAACTCCAAGTCTTGCATATCATGATAATGGTTTTCCAGTTTTGTTTCAATTTCAGATAATTCTTTGTAAAGTTTCGGCATTGCTTCTTCGAAAGAAGGATAATTTGCTGCACGGTTTACTTCTGAAACGCCTGCAAGTTTTGCCCATCTTTTAGATCCTTCAAAAGTAATTTCCTGAGGTGTTCTAATTCCGGCAACCACATCTTCACCTTGAGCATCTATAAGATATTCACCATTGAAAATATCTTCACCTGTTCCAGCGTCACGAGTAAAGGCAACGCCGGTTGCAGAAGTCTTACCCATGTTCCCGTAAACCATGGCTTGCACGTTTACGGCAGTTCCCCAATCGCCAGGAATTTTATGCATATTACGATAATAGTTTGCCCGCGGGTTGTTCCAACTTCCAAAAACTGCGCCAATAGCACCCCAAAGTTGTTCCCAAGGACTATCAGGGAAATCGTGTCCGGTAACTTTTTTTACAGCATTTTTAAATCTTGTAACAAGTATTTTCAAATCTTCGGCTGTAAGTTCGGTATCATTTTGTATTCCCTTTTCTTCTTTCAACTTTTCGATGATCTCTTCAAAAGGATCGATATCTACTTTTGTTTTTGGTTTCATATCTAAAACTACATCACCATACATTTGTACGAAACGGCGATATGAATCCCATGCAAAACGTGGATTGTTAGATCTTTTTGCAAGTCCTTCTACGGCGTCATCGTTCATGCCGAGGTTAAGAACTGTGTCCATCATTCCCGGCATAGAAACACGTGCCCCTGAACGAACTGAAAGTAAAAGTGGGTTAGTGTTATCGCCAAATTTAGCACCCATAATTTCTTCAGTGTTTTTAACACCCGCTTCAATTTCTGCTTTCAAGAGTTCTATTGTTTTCTCTTCACCAATTTCATTCCATTCTGCACAGACTTCAGTAGTGATCGTAAATCCGGCAGGAACAGGAACACCGATCAGATTCATTTCGGCAAGATTTGCACCTTTACCACCAAGAAGGTTCTTCATTTCCGTCTTACCTTCTGCCTTGCCATTTCCAAAAGTATAAATGCGTTTTGTAATCATTTTATATCTCCTCTATGTTATTTTAACTATAAGATTTATACATTATCTTTAATATAAATATTGAAATTACAATTCATTTTTCAGGGTTTATATGTCAAATAAAATTCAGTTTTCTAAGTTCAATTAAATGAATTGCAAATTATATTAGACAAAGAATATCGTAATTATTTTTTGTATTTAATAAAACAATAATATATGGAGGGATTTGTGGAATCAACAAAAATTGGAAATAAATACTTCATTCGAATTGATCCGGGAGAAGAAATTGTAAGCAGCCTTACAAAATTCTGCAAAGAGAGATCAATTAAACTTGGGAGTATATCTGCTATTGGTGCTGTAAATGAAGTTGAAATTGGCATATTTGACCCATTGAAAAAAGAGTATTATTCAGACACGTTAAAAGGTACTTATGAGATTTTATCAATAAAGGGAAATATTACATCCAACAATGATAAACCCTATTTGCATATGCACATTATGCTTTCCGATAACAAATATAATGCTTTCGGCGGACATTTGAATAAGGCGGTTGTAAGTGCAACATGTGAAGTTATTATTGAAGAATTTGAGGGGAGACTTGATAGATATTTTGATGAGAAGATTGGAATTAATTTATTTGAAATATAATAAATTACTTTGAATTCAACAATAATACTCAATATGCAAGTTGACAAAATTACGTGATTTGTTCTGTTTGAATATTCGTAAAAAAAAATAATTTGTAATTCATGAGGTTTGATGATAGCGATATATGTAGATAGTAAGCTGAAAAGATTCGAGAATAAGATCAAATTTACTTTTGATTTTATTTTCAATACGCTTGGTTATGAATTCAAATACATTCATAAACTGGATCAATTGCAGCAAAATGATATACTATTCTACTACGGATTGATCGAACCCACAATAAAAGAAGCTTACATTTTGGCTATGGACAAAATATTGTTCTATATCCCTGTTTTGCCGGAATTATTGCAACCAGATAAACTTACTCCCGCAAAGATCAAAGAGAATACAGAGATAATTAAATTGAAACGTAAAGTACCGATAATCTCAGATAAAGAGATCAAAGTGCCGATTCATTATTATAATCAAGATGATCTATTTTATGGAATTTACAAGTTTGATATCATTGGGAATATACTGTTCAATCTTGAATCTTCAAATGAGATAGAAGACGCAAAAAGAGACGATCATAGATGGATATTAGATGAGGATATTCCATTTGCCGATTTTCATCAAGAGCCATACGTGAACATGTTGCTTTGGTTAATTGAAGGATGCATACGAGATTCTTTAAAGAAAAATGGTGCTATTTATCTTGTAAAAAAAGCATATTGGCCTTCGGTTGAAGTTTTTGCTGTTACTTTTTCTTATAATATAGATAAACTACAGAAATGGACTTTTGGAAGGATGATCAGCAGTACATTTGAAGATATTCTGATATTTTATAAAGTTAAGTATGTTTTCAATAATTTTGTAAGTAAAATGAAATATCTGTTAACGAATATTGAAGAATATTGGAATTTCGATGTTATCGATCAGATGGAGAGTATGCATCAGATAATTGGTACGTTCTTTTTTGGGACGGAATCAAACACAAAAAGTGATATTGATTATTCGATTCAGAACAGTGATATTCATAAAGAATTGATGAACAGTCATGCAAAAGGAAGTGAAATTGCTTTATTGGCTTCGGTTAATTCCGGGAAACAAGATATTCTACATAAACAGAAGAGTCGATTATCCAAAATAACCGGTGATGAATTGATTGGAATACGGCATAATCATTTTAAATATGATCCGCGAATAACACATGAATTCCATAGAAAGAACGGATTTATTTATAATTCTTCATTTGGTTTTCATCATAAAAATGGTTTTAAAAATGGTTTAGGATTTCCATTCCATCAATATGGCTCAAATAGTAAAAATGTAAGGAGTGGTTTTGGATGGCATTCTTTGGAATTGCCAATGGTATTCTTTGATGAACATTTAAGGCTTTCCAAATCAAGTACTGTTTCTTATGATAATGCGCAGGATATCGTGGATCATTTGATCGATTCAGTTGAATCTGTTAATGGATTTATCTCTTTTAATTATTCAATCTCAAACTTTGATAATATCACTTATAATAAGCAGCTTCTTAATTATACTTTAGAAGAGATAAGACCAAAGAATGTCTTTATAGCTACATTTATGCAGATCGCACAATGGTGGAAGAAAAGAGAAAGTATAGAAATCTTTGAAAGCGAAGACAGGTTCTATCTCTATTTTCCTTCCAAAACTGATAAATTTACAGTAAGTGTGTTTGGCAATTATGAAATTGTTCAGGTTAATCATGCTGAAGCTGAAATTAAGGGTAACAATATCCATTTCTCCAACATTAAATTAGATTCGAAAATAGAAGTTGTTCTTAAAAAGAAGTTAGGATCAGAGGAAGGGTAATGAAAAGATTATTATTAATTGCCTATTTCTACCCGCCGCTTGGTGGTCCCGGTGTACAACGTCCGGCGAAATTAGTAAAATATCTTGAACAGTTTGATGTCGCTACTGATGTGATAACAGTAAAAGATATTGTTTTTCATTCGACGGATATGAAATTGTTAAAGGAAGATATAGCTCATAAAATTATCAGAACTTCATCCTTTGATCCGATGTCGATCTTAAAGAAGATAACTAAATCAAAAACCAACAAAACAGTATATTTCAAAACACCTGAGAAGTATAAAAAAATTATCAGGAATATTTTCCCAATCGATGATAAGATCGGCTGGCTGCCTTTTGTGATGATAGCAGGAAAAAGGTTATTAAAAAAAAATAATTATGATTCTATTATGGCAACAATGGGACCTTATACAAGCGGGATTGCAGCGTATAAACTGGCTAAAAAGAATAAACTGCCACTGATAATTGATTACCGTGATCACTGGACATTGAATCCATACATTACATTTTTTTCTAAATTTCATAAAATGTATTCAAGAAAATGGGAAAATAAAATTCTGCATTTCGCTTCTGTGATAACAGTAGTTAGCAAAACTATGAAAGAAGATATTATTCATGAATTTGGTGAAGAATTAAGAAGCAGGATCAAAGTGATCTACAATGGTTGGGATACTGAAGATTTTTCCAATTTAGTTATCAGAAAAGATGAGAAATTAGTTATAAAATATATTGGAAATTTCTACGGGTATCGTACTTTAAAATATTTCATTGAAGCATTGGAATTATTACATTCTAATAATCAACTTTCTGATGATCTTCTTATTGAATTTACAGGTAATTATTATGCGGAAACGGTCGATCACATCGCAAATTCAAAGGTAGCACATTTGATAAATGTTAACTCTCAAATTGAACATAAAGAAGCAATAAAGTCTCTCATGAATTGTGATGCTTTACTTTTGTTTATCGCATCTCATAAAGGGAAAGGTGTGCTTACAGGAAAACTATTTGAATATTTGCGTAGTGGGAAAGATATCCTTGCTATGGTTCCGCCTGATGGAGAAGCTGCAGAAATTCTAAGACAAAATAAGCATGAGCTGATCTGTGAAATGGAAGATGTAAAAATGATAGCAAAGAATTTCTTGATGCTGGTAGATGTTGTTAAGAAGAAAAGCAATAATCGTAAGATCCAGTTGGAATTCAGCAGAGAAAATCAAACACATGAATTCATTAATTTTGTAGAAAACAGGTTAATTGATAAATGAAAAAGATCAGAATAGCTCATATACAATTATTGCCATTGTTATCAGGAGCACAAAATGTAATGCTGACTATTTTGGAGTCATTAGATAAGAATAAATATGATATCTATGTAATCTCTAAACCAGGTGGTCCCTTGGTAGATAAAGTTGTAGAATTGGGCTATAAATATATTCCGCTTAGTTCTTTCAAACACAGTATTTCGATAATGGACATTGTTGCATTTATAAAACTAATTATAATATTTAAAAAATTTAAATTTGATATTGTTCATACACATTCTTCAAAACCCGGGTTTATTGGAAGGATCGCAGCGCGAACAGCAAGTGTTCCAAAAATTGTGCATACAGTTCATGGATTTTCTTTTCATCCATATCAGAAGAAATTAATAATGAATTTTTATAGATCGATGGAAAAATTTGCCGGCTTATTCTGTGATAAGATAGTTTTTGTGAATAACAGCGAAAGAGAAGCAGCTATTACAGATCATTTGATCAAACCCGAAAAAGCAATAACGATCTACAATGGAGTTGAGCTTCCTCAAATGAGATTAAGGGAAAAAGAAAATAGTGATAAGTTCATAATTGGTAGCTGTTTAAGATTTTGGAAACAAAAAAATATAATCGACACGATAGAAGCTGCGATACGGGTTTGCAAAGAGAATGAAAATATTCAGTTCATATTTATTGGAGATGGTGAACTTTATAAATCTGCTGAGAATATGATTAATAACTCAGGATTTAAAAATAGAATACAATTGCCGGGTTGGCAGAAAAATGCATCTGAATGGTTGCAGAAATTTGATGTCTTTCTTCTTTATTCAAAGTGGGAAGGATTACCTCTTTCAATTTTAGAAGCTATGTCGTTTGGATTGCCGATAGTAGCTTCTGATATAAAAGGGAATAACGAGCTTGTATCTGATGCCAATGGCATTCTTGTACCAATTAATGATATTGACAGATTAACCTCTATTTTATTATCTCTTCCCTATGAAAAGGAAAAGCTTAGAGAGTGGGGAGTAAATTCCCGAAAATTAATAAAGGAAAAATTTGATCTTACAGATTTTATAAGAAAATATAAAAATGTTTATGATCAGGGAAATGATGAGTTATTATGAATAATAGATTAAGGAAATTATTATTACTAATTGGAGATATAGTTATCTTATATGGAGCGTTATATTTAACATTGGCAATAAGACATTTTTCTATTCCAGAATATAATTATGTATTTATTCACTTAGGACCGTTTAGTGTAATTTTCGTTTTATGGTTATTCGTATTTTATATTTCAGAAATGTATAATTTAAACCATGCTATTAATAACCGCAAATTCTATTATTTAACTTTACGTAGTTTTATAATTTGCGGATTATTCTCAGCAGTGTTTTTCTATATAACTCCCAATGTCTTTATTGAACCAAAGACGAATCTGGTTCTCTTTATTATAGTCTATGCATTACTTTTCTTCTCGTGGCGGAATATTTTTAATTGGTTACTAAAAGATTATATTCCGAATGAACGACTGGCAATTATTGGCTATAATTTACAAGTAGAACAGATGATTAAAGAATTTAAGAGAAAAGCAAATTTAGGATTTGAGATAAAGTTTATTTATATGATAAACGAAGATATTGAAAAGAACAAATGGCAAATATCCGGTATAAATATTTATAACCTTAATTCAGATTTAGTCGATTTAGCAAAAAGATATCAAATAACTAATATGATTTTGGCAACTGATCCTTCTGCCTCGGAAAAACTTAGCTCCATTTTGTTCAAGTGCCTGCCGCTCAAAATAAACTTTCTTAGTTTTCATCACTTTTATGAGAATGTTACTGGAAAAGTTCCAGTTGATATCATTAATAAAATTTGGTTCTTAGAAAATCTTACTGAAGGAAACAAAAAGATATATGATTCATTTAAACGTATTTTTGATATCATTATTTCTTTGGTTATTTTGGTTGTATCCATACCATTTTGGCTAATAATTGGAATTATTATTAAATTGGAAAGCAAAGGTAAGATATTCTTTACGCAAACCAGAATAGGAAAGAACGACGAACACTTTATTATCTACAAATTTAGGACTATGCGTAACGGTCATGATTTCACTCCGACAGAAAAAGACGATGATAGAATTACTCGTTTTGGGTCATTTTTACGTAAAACCAGATTTGATGAAATTCCTCAAATGATTAATGTATTAAAAGGTGAAATGAGTTTTATCGGACCACGACCTGAACGACCGGAATTGGTGAAGATATTAGAAACTCAAATTCCTTATTACAACGAAAGAATGTTAATTAAACCGGGGATAACTGGATGGGATCAAACCTCAAGTGAATACCACTCTCCATCATATGAAGACACTTTAGAAAAACTCCAGTATGATCTCTATTATATAAAAAAAAGATCAGTTTATTTAGATTTAAATATATTCTTAAAAACGTTTAGTACAATATTATCTAGAAAAGGAAGGTAATCAAATGAAAAAAAATCTAACTATCATTATAATCCTTATCGCAACAGGATTATTCGCAATCAAAAACTGGAAGGTTCATACAAATACTACACATGTTTTCGATGTAATAGAAACCGGAAATGAATTGCTTATTGCCACCTGGGGTGGACTTGTAAATTACGATCTTGATACCGGTTCGTTTGGGAAAACACTTACTACTATTGATGGATTGGATAGTAATGACATCAGGGCACTTGATTATCTGGAAAGTACTAACGAAATATTGGTTGGAACTGCCGGGAACGGAATAAATAGAATAGGTGAAAGTGGTTTCTTAACTTCAATTACCGAAACGTTGGGTTTACAATCGAACACGATCAACAAGATAACACATAATGATTCTCTCATTTTTGTTGCTACAAAATTTGGAGTAAGCTGCTTTATGGATGATCCTGACTTTCCATTCCCGCTTCTATTAAAGAATTTTAATGTTGAGAATGGTCTTTCTGCTAACGATATCACTTCAATGCAGTTATCAGAAGGAAATATATTCTTTGGAAGCATTGCAGGGTTGGATTATGTACATATTGATTCTTTAGATGTTGTATCATCCTGGCACCACTTGAATACGAATAACTCCATATTGCCAAGCGATAATGTAACTTCAATATCTATTTATAGTGAGAAAATTGCTATTGGAACCGATGACGGTATTCTACTTTCCGAGAATATGTTCAATCAAACTGTTCTTATCGATGTTGGACTTCCTATCTATCCGGTCTATGTTGATGAACAATTAAATTTGTGGTATAGTTATGGTATCTGGGATCTGGAAAGACTGATTCTTACCGACACAATGGACATAGCGATTACAAGAATATCGGTGGATGGAAGTTGTGAAACCTGGGGGAAAGATGAGAGTGGATTAACTACAAATAAAGTTAAGGGATTTCGTGAAATTAACGGAAATATGTCAGCATTTACATGGGGTGAAGGAATTTACTTTTTTAATGAATTAAGCTGGGAGAATATTAAAACAAATAGTATCACTGCCAACGTAGTTACCGATATAGAGATAGATCTGGATTCAAAAGTTTGGGTATGTAACGGTCATTTTGCTGATGGAATGATAAGTAAGGGCACGCGGGGTATTTCGGGATATGATGGATCGAACTGGGTTAATTATAATTGTTCAAATAGCGATCTTAGAAGTGATAACATAACTTCAATTGGAGTAGATGCATTAAACAGAAAATGGTTTGGTGCATGGTCAACAGATAATTCTGT
The DNA here is from genome assembly GCA_030600585.1 of Candidatus Cloacimonadota bacterium. Classification (GTDB taxonomy): domain Bacteria; phylum Cloacimonadota; class Cloacimonadia; order Cloacimonadales; family TCS61; genus Tenebribacter. The sequence goes on from JAUVLU010000047.1 coordinate 14,126, forward strand.
AACAGGTTGGATGTCTGGAATTTCAGTTTTAGATGATTCGGAATCTATAGAATGGGATCATATAACTGCAAGTTCAGATAGTATTTATAACAATTGTATATCTCATATTGCAAAAGACATTGAGAACAGGATGTGGGTATGTTCATATGATGGTGGTGTTGCTGTCCTTGATGAAAATGCGAATTTGATCTCTAAATTTACCATACCGAATGATGAACAGCAAAAAATAATAATCTCTCATTATTCAGGAAATAGAGTTTCCGTTGGATCTTATTTCAATGGATTTCGTATCTGGGAGGACTCTTCGATACCGGATTCTCTTCATAATTATTGGACAGTTCCACCATTCGATGACCTTTTTTCTTCATGTATGGTTTTCGGTATAAGTGCAAAGAATAATAATGGAATTGAGGAAACATGGATCGCGTCTTCTGCTGGTTTGTTCATGTATAATGGCGAATACTGGTATAAATACGGAACGCATGTAAAAAAGAAGGTCTGGGATGGTTCTCAATGGTTTTGGAATGAAGATATCCCTGATCCTGAATATTGGTATTATGAAGGGCAGGAAAGACTTTACGGATCCATATCAACTTATCCAACAGCTCTCTTTATCGATCCTTTCGGAATGATATGGATCGGGACCCAAGATGCTGGAATTACGATATTTGACACAAGCAGAGACAAATTTATAAACCTTACAACTGAAAACACTCCACTCATCTCAAATACAATTACAGATTTTGCTTACGAACCTAAAACAGGAACCTTATATATCGGAACAAACTCAGGGATGAATTCTGTGGAAATAGGTATCTCAGCTGAAATGAACGAAGAAACAGAACTATTTGAAACGCTTGTATATCCTAATCCATTCTACCCTGAAAATGGTGATATTTTACGAATTGAAAATAAAGGCTCGATCACAATGCCGAGAGGCAACACATATTGTAGAATTTTTGATCTGAACGGTAATATTGTTATGGAAATTGAAAAGGACATTTACGAACAATTCAGTTGGGATGGATTGAACAAAGCCGGAAAGAAATGTGGCTCGGGAATATATCTTTATATAGTTTCAGCACCTGGTGGACAAACAGCAAAAGGGAAGATCGCTCTTGTAAGATAATTCCAAATGAAAAAAAAAATATTATTTCTTTCAGCCTATAATTCATCCTTTGTGCGGAATGATAGAAATATCCTGGAAAAATTTGCAAATGTGAATATAATTCCAATTCCAAATAAAAGAAATATCTTTAAAATGATCTTGTTAGTTTGTAAAATATTTATTGGAGTCTGTAAAAATGATATTATCTATTGCTGGTTTGCGGAACTTCCTGCCTATATTGCTGTTTTCTTTTCAAAATTACTGCATAAAAAATGTATAGTTGTGGTTGGTGGATATGAGGTTGCAAATGTACCGGAAATAGGATATGGCGGTATGCTGAATCCTAAGAATATTAAAAAAGTTAGATACATACTTCGTAATACCGATCTTACACTTGCTGTTTCCAAATCAAATAAGAAAGAGATCGAAGATGATTTCTCAACAAGACAATTAAAACTGGTTTATAATGGTGTTCAAACCGATTTATTCTATCCGCGGGGAAATAAGAAAAATATTGTGATCACAGTTGGGAATGTAACCAAAGAAAATTTGCAACGAAAGGGTTTGGAAACTTTTGTAAAAAGTGCTGCTTTGCTGCCTGATGTAGAATTCATTTTGATTGGAAAACATTGTGATGATTCCAGTAAATATCTTGGTTCTATAGCTTCCGATAATCTCAAGTTCACCGGTTTTGTTAATAATGAAGAATTATTAAAATATATGCAGGAAGCAAAAGTATATGTTCAGGTTTCAGCGCATGAAGGTTTTGGAATTTCTCTGGCTGAGGCAATGCTATGTGAATGTATCCCTGTTGTTACAAAAAGAGGTGCCTTGCCGGAAGTTGCCGGAAAATCGGCTTTTTATGTTCCTTTTGATGATCCTGTAAAAACAGTTGAATCCATTCAGGATGCATTAAATTCCAAAACAGGAGAGCAATTCAGAAAACATATTCTCAATAATTTTTCACTGAAAAGTAGGGAAAAGCAGCTCAGAAAAATAATTGGAGATATAGTGTGAACCTGAGGATAGGAATTGATAGCTGTAAACCCGGTTGGGAGATCATTCTAAAACAGATCGGTGTAAGTTTTGTTCAGTTTACTCTATCAGGTAAGATTTCCCCTGATGATTTTTCTGTTATCATTATCACTGAATCACACACATCTAAAGAAAATAAGGTAATTAATAATTTTTTGAATGCTGGTGGAGCAGTGCTATATTGCGATGCCGCAATCTCAAATATAGTTTCTTATAAAACCAAAAAAGTAAGTTTTCTATGCTCACAAGAGAACACTCCATTCTCTGAAGTTGGATTAGTAGATATTTATTCAACTATTAATATTCCAATTTCCAAAAATTTAAAAACTATAGATTCAGGGTTGAATATTTTCTCAGTTGATCACGGAGTAAATTTAATTCTACCTTTTAATATTAATGAGTTCATCTTAGATAGTAATTCGAGAAGGAAAAAGTTTTATACAGAAAGAAAGGAACTTCCTTCCGAGATCGTGGCGGAAGTTTCCAAAGGGAAATTGAGGAAGATCGTTAAAATATCGTTAGAATTTTTGCATCATAAAAGAGATTTGCCTTTTGTTCATTTATGGCATCAGCCTTTCATCGATAAAAACTTATTTATCTTCCGACTTGATACAGATTACTGTTCCCAAAAAGATGCAGACGAAATGTATGAAATTTGTAAGAAGAATAATATTTCTGCAACCTGGTTTCTGGATACCGATTCAGAAGACAGATTGAAAAATTATGGAACAATGAATGATCAAGAAATGGCGATACACTGTGATAAACATTATGTTTATGACAATTTTGAAGATAATTATAATAACATACTTAAGGCTGATAGGAGATTAAAAAAATGCGGAATAAATGCAACCGGTTTTGCCGCTCCTTTTGGTGATTGGAATGCTTCTTTGGATAAGGCTTTGCAGAAAATGGAACTAAAATATTCTTCTGAATTCACACTTGATTATGACGATCTTCCTTTCTATCCATATTGCAATAACGAATTCTCTAATGTTCTGCAAATTCCAATTCATCCTATAAGTTTAGGAAGATTACGTCGCTCGCATTTTAATGAAAATGAAATGCTGCAATATTATATAAATTTAATAAATGAGAAGCTTAAATTTGGAGAGCCTGTTATTATTTATCACCATCCGCATCATAAGCATTTTGGTATATTTAATAAGATATTTCAATTTGTAAATTCTAAAGATTTCGGAAACATGAGCATAAATGAATTCAATAAATGGTGGGAAGAAAGATATAAACTTGAACCTGAGTTCCAATATAATAATAACGAGCTTTTAATAAAATATGAATCTGAAAATGTATTTGTCAGAATATCAACAAAGGATGGAT
>JAUVLU010000002.1 GCA_030600585.1 Candidatus Cloacimonadota bacterium
ACGACAACTGCTGTATTCTTCCAATCTGCTTTCATAATCCCGCTTCTTCCATTTTTGTAATCCAAAATTTCCGCCCTTGAGTGTCAAGCAAATCATTACAAAGAAAAAAATTGACATTTAACCTTGTTTAAAGAAAAAGATTCTAAAAAAAGTAATAGATTTAGGAGAATTTATGTCAGATAATTTAGTTTTTGGTAACATAAGCAGTGAAGAAGCTAAGAATTTGGAAGAGACATACGGTGCGCACAATTATCATCCGCTGCCGGTAGTTTTGGCAAAAGGTGAAGGAGCAAAAGTATGGGATCCGGAAGGAAATGAATATTACGATTTTCTTTCTGCATATTCTGCCGTAAATCAGGGACACTGCCATCCAAAAATAATTAATGCACTCACTGATCAAGCGAATATTCTTACTCTTACCTCTCGTGCTTTTTTCAATAATAAATTGGGTGAATATGAAAAATTTATTACGGAATTTTTCGGATATGAAATGGTTCTACCCATGAATACAGGTGCTGAAGCTGTAGAAACAGCTATCAAACTTTCACGAAAATGGGGATATGAGAAAAAAGGTATCGAAGAAGATAAAGCGATCATCATTTTTGCAGAAGGCAACTTTCACGGAAGAACAATTACAGTTGTTTCAGCTTCCACAGATCCCGATTGCCGAAAAGGTTTCGGACCTTTCACACCCGGAATTGAGAAAATTCCTTATAATGACACACAAGCTTTAGAAGATATTTTACAACAACAGGGAAAGAATGTTGCTGCATTTATAGTCGAACCAATTCAAGGTGAAGCCGGTGTTTTTGTTCCTGATGAAAATTACATTAAGGATTGTTATGATATTTGTAAAAAGCATAATGTGTTATTTGTTGCAGACGAAGTTCAAACAGGTATTGCCCGAACAGGACGACTTCTTTGTAGTGATTATGCTGGGATCAAGCCGGACATCGTGATATTGGGAAAAGCTATTTCAGGTGGTGTTCTTCCTGTTTCGGCAGTTCTTTCATCACGAGAGATCATGCTTACGATAAAGCCTGGTGAGCATGGTTCTACTTTCGGTGGATTTCCGCTTGCCTGCGCAGTTGCAAAAGCAGCTCTGGAAGTAATCGTAGATGAAAAGCTTACGGAGCAAGCAGAAAGATTAGGAAAAATATTCCGTGATGAAATGAGAAAAATCAATTCTCCGCTTATCCAACATGTACGCGGAATGGGTCTTTTAAATGCAATTATTATCAAACCAAAAAATGGTATTGAAGCATGGGATGTATGCGTAAAACTCAAGGAGAACGGACTTCTCGCCAAACCGACCCATGATCATATTATCCGTTTTGCCCCGCCACTGGTTATAACTGAAGAACAGCTTATGGAGTGTGTTGACATTATTAAAAGCACTATTTTAGAATTAAGTTAAAATTATAAATTGCAGTAAAGATCTAGGTTTAATAATTTAAGCCACCCTGACTGTTTAGTACAGGGTGGCTTTACATATTTTATAGGAGGAAATATGAAAAAAATTATGTGGATTTTATTAACGTTTGCCTTATTCTTGGGGTGTACAAACAAAAGTGAAGACAAATTAATTGTTGGGATAATTAAACCATCATTGAACCATCTCCCATTTGATTTTGGATTGGCTGCAGAATTTTTAGATAGAGAAGATTACATTATTAAGAGATTTGTTTCCGGCTGGGAAACCAACGAAGCCCTGATCTCAGGAAAGATCGATGTTGCTATCATGCCTTTTACCTACACATGGATAGCTGTTTCCAACGGGAAAAAAGTTAAGATCATCTCTTTTTTTGAACGTGAAAGTGATGGAATAATTGCAAGTGCTGACATTAAAACATTAGATCAGCTTCAAGGCAAAAGAATTGGTGTTCTTCGAGCTTCAACATTAGATATCTTTGCAGAACTTATGTCTGATGATCACAAGATCGATATGGAATTTGTTTATTTCCGCACACCAATGGATATGGCTACTGCTTTACGTTCCAAAGAAGTGGATGCATTAAGTTATTATGTTCCTTCCATATTTAAGTTTCCCAGCGATTATAATATTGTGCACTGGTACGGTGATGATTATCCGCTTCATACTTGCTGTAATATCTCTGCTACCGAGGATGCAATCAGCTCAAAATCAGGTTTGATAAAAGAATTTCTTAAAGGATTAGAGATTGCTACAGCCGAACTTAATAAATCTCCTGACACCGCATTTAAAGCTGTGGAAGAGTTCTTTGAATTGTATCCACCATATTCAAAACAATCTCTCTATCATACAAAATACGTAATGGGATTAGATGAAAAAATGAAGGAATTTGAACTAAAAGCTTTTAATAAAATGATCGAAAAAGGTTATGCTGAAAATCCGGTAACACCCCAAAATGTATATTTCGAAATTAAATAGATCGAGAATTCTGGGTGGATTACTTGTTCTAATATTATTCATTGTTTTAGCTTTTTCACTTGGAATTTCATGTAGAGATATTCTAGAAAGTAAAATCTCAATTAGTATGCTCATTAAAGATCTCGTTATATCTTTCTTACGAGTAACGATCATCGCAACTATCGCCTGGTTGACAGGAATATTAGGTGGTTATCTGCTGTATTATTCCACATCACTAAACGATCTGTTCCTGCCGATCATTAATTTCATCCGTCATATTTCCCCGTTCGCCTGGCTGCCATTTGCCATAATGTGGTTTGGATTGGGCGAAGGTCCGGTTACATTCATAATGTTCATCACACTCTTCTTCCCCACTCTAATTGCAGCTTCAGATCAATTCTCCTGTCTTCCACATGAATATCTTGATGAGGGACATGTTCTGGGAGCTTCTCAATTGCAAATGTTTCTTCATATTGAACTTCCGCTTACACTTCCCTCTCTATTAAATTTATTCCGAATAATCTGGGGATTGGGTTGGACGGTAATAATCGCTGCAGAAATGCTGGGTGTTAGTAGTGGAATGGGCTTCAGACTTCTGGATTTTCGTTACTTGTTAAAATATCCGGAAATGTTGATCTACTTTATTATTATGGGTTTTACCGGTATTCTCTTCGATTCAATTCTTAAAGTATTAATTCAATCTTATAATAAAAAACTTTAATAATAAGCTATTGATCTCGTTCCCAATCCCCTGAGTTTGATCTCGTTCCCAATCCCCTGAGTTTGATCTCGTTCCCAATCCCCTGAGTTTGATCTCGTTCCCAATCCCCTGAGTTTGATCTCGTTCCCAATCCCCTGAGTTTGATCTCGTTCCCAATCCCCTGATTGGGAACGCATAATAAAACCCTTGTTTGTTATGTTCCCAAAGTGGGCTTTGGGAACAAGTATAACAATTGTAAACTTGTCTCGTTCCAAAAGTGGGCTTTGGGAACGAGAATCACTCAGTTTAAAAATATATAATTGTTTATTCTAACTTGACCAACCATAGTTGAATACCAAAAATGCCCGTAGAGATCATGAGTAGAGAATGAAAAATGAAAAAGAATATTATAGCAATAATTGCCGATGGAGAGAAAGTTAGTAATATCGGGAAAATCCTGAAGAATGCTGATATCATCATCGCTGCAGATGGTGGAGCAAATCTGTGCAGGTCACAGAAAATAATACCGGATTATATTATTGGTGATCTTGATTCTATCACGCTGGGAAATCTGAAGCTTTTCTCAAAATCCAAATTAATTAAAATTACCGGGCAGAATCATACCGATATGCAAAAAGCTCTTGAATATGCATTATCACTAAATCCAACTAAGATAATCATAATTTCGGTATTCTGTAAAAGAATTGACCATTCTTTAGCAAATATTCTCATCTTCCAAAATTATAATGAATCTATTCCTTTGGAAATTTATGACAATTTTGGTGTGATGAATTTTTATACTCCGGGCAAATATACATTAACATTACAGCGGGAGCAAACAGTATCATTTTTCTCATTATCTCCCATTAAAGGTCTTTCTTTGCAGGGATTTAGGTATCCTGTTAATAATGCAAATTATTCAAGAAACTTCATTGGTGTAAGCAATGTTGCTATTACAGAAAATTGCACGATCGAGTTTCAAAAAGGGAAATTGATCTGCTGCATAATTACAGCTTGACATTCAATTCAGTTTTTTTGAAATTAATATCATAGAAAGATGTTAATGGATTAATTTCTATAGGAAACTAAAAAAACTTGCGTTTTATTGCAGGTTAAAAAAATTGAAATTATAAAAAATAAATGCACAGGAGGAAACGTGAAGAAAATTATAATTTCCATACTTATACTACTTATTATCAGCAGCATCCTTTTAGCTGATGTTCAAAAAGTAGCTATACTCGATTTTAGTAATAATGATAGAGAAAGTGGTTATGTCGCCAGTTCTTTAATGAAGAGAGATTTTAACAAGGTTTTTGAAGAGTTGGAAGATATCGAACTGATAAATATCAAAGAATCTGAGAAAGTATTTAAAGCATCCGGAATTACTAATCTTTCATATGCAGGAACTGAAGATATTGCCAACATGGGTGCCAAACTTAGTGCTGATATTGTTATTTGGGGAACTGTGTCAACAGAGTCCGGATCAAGTTTCAAAGTAGTTGCCAAGATATATAGTATGCAGTCTAAAGATGTTAGTGTAATCTCCTTTTGTGTTGAGAAAAAGAGTAAGCAAAGACAGCAGACTATTTCAGAAAAACTTATTCCTAATATCCAAGAGTTAGGTGCAGGTGAAATAGAAAAACTCCTTAATATTGGTGTACAGCACTTCAGTTGTAAGAACTATACATCAGCAGAAGAGACATTTTTAAATCTTATTGATATAGATGCTAAAAGCAGAGACGGATATTTTTATCTTGGTCTTATCAAATTTATAGAAAAAGATTTTAATGCTTCTGCTGAATATTACAATAAAGCATTGGAAATTGTACCCGAAGATAAAGATATTCTTAATTTTTTAAGTAGATCATATTTAAAAATGGAAGATTATGAACTTGCTGCTGAAGCACTTGAAAAAATCACAGAATTCAAAGATAATAAAGAGATCTGGCTGAGGATCGGAAATATCTATGCTGAGCTGCAATATACAGATCAAGCAAAAGAAGCTTTCAATAATGCGATTGAAATAGATGAAGAATATTTTGAAGCATTTCAGGCTCTGGGTGAACTTCTTTATAATATGGAATTTTATGATGAAGCTATAAAACCCCTGGAAACTGCTTCCAATGCTTTTCCTGATGATGATGATTTGCAAAAGAAACTTGCCAAATGCTATCACAAAACCGGTAAACTGGAAAGTGCTATTGAAAATTACCGGCAAATGGTTATAGATCAACCTGAAAATAAAACAGCATATATGAACCTTGCCGGTGCTTATAGAGAGACAAATCAAAACAGCAAAGCTCTTAAAGTTCTTAACGATCTCAAAACTCTTGATCCTATGAATGCTAAAGTATATCTACGATTAGCGGATGTATATATAGCTCTGGAAGAATTTGCTAAGGCAATACATAATGCAAACAAAGCAATTGAACTTGATGAAGAGCTTTATGAGTCTTATCGTGTATTAGCTTCTATCCACCAAAAAATCGGATATAAGAAATACGAAAAGTTCCTTGAATTTGAAGAATTGTATAAAGATAAAAGTGTTTATTATGGTGATAAAGCTGATGAACTGGTTGAACAACGTGATAAAGTAAAAGCTGAAGCCAATACTAATTTTATAAAAGCAGAATACTATCTTGCTGAAACAGAAAAAAGAACTGATAAATCTTCAGTTATTAGTGATATTAATAAAACCAGAATAACTCTAAAGCAACTTAAAGAAGCTACTAAATCCGGTGGATTTTAATTAGCAGATCATATTGCAAAATCCCCTTTGGAAATTTCCAAAGGGGATTTTTTTATTAAGACCTTGCGAATGGTCACAGACCTTCGCAATGGTTAATTTTTATCAATTTTGTCATTCTCAGCTTGACTGGGAATCTCATAGATTCCCACTTTTCATCCTTCGCAGTAACCTGCTACGGAGAATGGATTGTGGGAATGACAAATATCAATAGCCTATGCGTTTTTAACCTGTGGAATCCTTTTTTATTCCACCGGGTTACGCATAGGTTGAGTTGAATAGAAATAAGTGTAACAAATTTAAACTAACCTTGAAAGTGTTAAGCAAGAAAAAAAAATGAAAGAAACATTTTCAAGGTACTTGAAAATTATTTTTGATTTTAAATATAATAGACTCTTCGTCGAATGTCTTTGTAATCCCGAAAGCTTTCGGGACTCAAAAAGACGAATTTGTTAATTTTTATTTTGCATTTTATAAGCAAGCAGAACATTATTCAGTAACATTGCAGTTGTTATTGTTCCAATGCCGCCGGGTACGGGAGTGATTGCTGAAACTTTTTCAAAGCAAGCTTCATAATCGACATCACCCACATATCTATAACCTTTTTTAGCATCCTCTATTTGGTTTACTCCAACATCGATAACAATTGCATTTTCGCTTACCATATCAGCTTTGATGAATAAAGGTTTTCCAATTGCAGCAATGAGAATATCTGCTTGTTTTGTGTGGAAAGTTAGATCTTTAGTTCTACTGTGACAAACAGTTATAGTTGCATTTCCTAAATTAGATTTTCTTAACAATAAATTTGCGAGTGGTTTTCCTACAATATCACTTCTGCCAACAATAACAATGTGTTTCCCATTTGTTTCAATTTCGTAATATTTAAGAAGTTCTAAAACTGCTGCTGGTGTACAGGGAATGAATCCTTCTCTATCAAGAACAAGATTTCCCATATTTAAAGGATGGAACGCATCAACATCTTTTCCGGGATCGATCTGCATAACAATTTCAGATTCATTTATGTGTGAAGGCAGCGGTTTTTGCAGCATTACTGCATTTACTTGTACATCATTATTCAAAGTATTGATCTTCTTTAATAATGATTGTTGATCAATTGAAACATTTAGAATTATGGTTTCAACTTTAATGCCAATCTTTGAACCCTTTTTTTCAAGATTCTGCACATAATATTCTGCAGCCGGATCGTTTCCAATAAGCAATATTACTAATTTTGGTGTGATCTTATTTAGTTCAATATCTTCTTTGATACTTCCGTAAATTTCTTTGGCAATTTTTTTTCCGGATAGTCGTTTACTCATTGTATTTTCTCAGTATCCTTTGAATTCCAGTTGCTTTTCCGGTATTTTCATCAATTCCAACCACAATTGCATTTATCTGTAGTCCACCTTTACCCGGATTATACTGTTGAGGCATTGAAGTTATCATTTTTTTAATAACGATATCCTTATCAACACCAATACAAGAATCATGCGGGCCTGTCATTCCTACGTCGGAAATATATGCAGTTTTATTTGGAAGGATCTCTTCATCAGCAGTTTGAACGTGAGTATGAGTTCCCACCAGAGCACTTACACGTCCATCAAAATAAAAACCTAAAGCTCTTTTCTCACCTGTTGCTTCAGCATGAAAATCAATAAAGATATTATTGGTTACTTTCTTTATTTCAGGTAAGATTTTATCAAGAGCAATAAATGGTGAATCGATCGGGCTCATATAAACCTGTCCAATCAAATTGACCACAGCTAATTTTGATTTCCCTACATTTGCAATATACAAAGTTGCACCAACTGCTTTTTCAGAATAATTAAGCGGCTTGAGGATTCGCGGTTCTCGTTTTAGATATTCAATTGAGTCTCTTCTATCCCAAATATGGTTACCGCTGGTAAAACAATCGATACCACACAAGAATAATTCAGCAGCTGTTTTTTCCGTTATTCCTTTTCCATGCGCAGTATTTTCTCCATTAGCAATACAAAAATCAATTTCAAATTCTTTTCTTAATTCAGGAAGATACTTTTTCATCAAGTTTCTTCCGGGTGAACCGAAGATGTCACCAATAAATAAAATATTCATTATTTTGCAATCGCTGTTTGTCGTGTTTCACGAATGACTAAAACTTTGATCTGCCCGGGATATTGCATTTCTGCTTCTATTTTTTCTGCAATATCAGAAGCTACAAATGCTGTATGTTTATCATCAACTGCGACAGGATCCACGATTATTCTCAATTCGCGTCCGGCTTGAATAGCAAAAGATTTATTAACACCTTCAATTGAGTTGGCTATTTCTTCCATTTTAGTAAGACGTTTCATATATGTTTCAAGCATTTCTCTTCTTGCGCCCGGTCTTGCACCGGAAACAGCATCTGCAACCTGTGTAAGAACTGCATAAACACTTTGATATTCGACTTCTTCATGATGAGCTTCAATAGCATTAACAACTATTTTGCTTTCTCCATTCTTACGTGCGACATTTGCACCGAGACTGGCATGTGAACCATCATATTCGTGGTCTATTGCCTTTCCAAGATCATGCAGGAATCCGCAGCGACGTGCTAGTTCCTGATCAAGATTTAATTCAGTTGCAAGAATACCACAGATCCAAGCTGCCTCTATGGAATGGCGAAGAATATTCTGTCCGTAACTTGTACGGTATTTCAATCTTCCGATAAGTTTTACAATGTTTGGTGAGATGTTATGAATATTTGTTTCCATACATGCTTTCTCGCCGATCTTAATAAGATTGTTATCCATTTCTTTTGTAATTTTTTCGATAACCTGTTCGATGCGTCCCGGATGAATTCTGCCATCCTGGATCAATTTTTCCAGAGAAAGGCGAGCAATTTCCCGACGCACCGGATCGAAGCCTGAAAGAACTACAGCTTCGGGAGTATCATCGATGATCAGATCGATTCCAGACGCTTGCTCAAAAGCCCTGATATTTCTGCCTTCTCTACCTATTATCCTTCCTTTCATTTCATCATCCGGAAGCGAAACAACTGAGACAGTAGATTCGGAAACGTAATCGACAGCAACCCTTTGAATAGCTGTAGAAAGGATTCCGGCGACAAGTTGATCTGCTTCCGCTTTAGTATTCTCAGCTATTTTACGGATTTCTTTTGCAGCTTCGTTACGAGCTTTATTTTTCAGATTATTTTTCAGGATCTGAATTGCTTCATCACGAGACAGTTTTGCGATTTCGGATAATTTTGTGTTCTGCTGTTCAATCAGTTCATCAAGTTTTTCTTTTTTAGAAGCTATCTCGATATCTTTATCCTTAATTTCTTTTTCAAATTCTTGAAGTTTATTTTCTTTCTTATCGAGATTTTCTAATCTGTTATCAAGTTTTATAACCCGTTCGTTGTATTCCTTTTCCAGTGTGTAAATCTCACGTTTACGAGTATTGATCTCTTCTTCATAATTTTTTTGAACTTTGTACCATTCTTCTTTCGCTTCTAAAACAGCAGCTTTCTTCAAATTTTCCGTTTCTTGTTTTGCATCATTGATTATCTTCTTAGCAAATTCATTTGAAGAAAGAATTTTTTTATCAGCAGAAGATTTCTTTACGAAATTTATGATCAGGGAAATAAAAATCCCGACCAGAAATGCACCTCCAATGTAAATTATATTTATATCGTGCATTATTTACCTCACTTTGATCTATTATTTTACCCGCGATACCGTGTACCATGTACTTCTGGAACCTTGGAACAAGGTGGACGTCTACCGTTTTTTGCTTTACATCTCCGGATCATGTCCGGTTCATGCGCCACAAAGGGCCTGACTTCCTATTCATAATTGGTTCTGAATATCGATAATATCACGAATACCGCAGGCAATTATTTTTCACTAACCTCTATTTCATCTATCAGATCGTTGATCTGCTCAAACTTTTTTGATAAATTTTTATAATCATCAATTTCAGAAAGATATTTCTCCGTCATCGACAATGCATAAAGAACTAATAATTTATTTTGATCTACTGTATTAAATCTTTCGTTCAATTTTTCCAGTTGATCTTCTACATACTCGGCTGTTTTTTTCAGCTTTTCAGGTTCATCACTTCTAAAATAATAAGTTCTACTGAGAATCTTAATTTCAATAGATTTCATCGATCATTATAAATCATTCAATTGAGTAAAAATGCTATCAATTTTAGTTGATGCTTCTTTCATCTTATCATTATAATCATCTAATTGATCACGAAGTTTTCTATTCTCATTTTTCAGGAATTCGATCTCTTCTTTTTGTTTATTATCAGATTCTACTAATCTTAATAATTTTTCTTCATTATCATTTTTAAATTCACTAAGAGAAGCATTTCGTTTTTCGAGTTCCGTATTAGCAACAATCGCATCGGCATATTTACTTTTTATTTCAGTATAACCATTTATCAATTTTTGAATTTTTTCATCCAGACTCAGTACCGATCTCTCTTCCATATTTACCTCATCTCAGCATTGTATGAATTTTTTAATTTCTTAATTACTTTTTTGAGAATATTATTAATATATTCATCCGTCAAGGTTTTTGTATCGGAATTAAATACAAGACTAAATGTAAGACTATGAAATCCCTCTTTGATATTTTTTCCTGCAAATTCATCGAATAAAACAATTTTGGAAATGCTGTTTCTGCCAACTTTTTGAATTGTTTCAATTATATCTGCATACTTATACTCTTTTGAGATCACAAAAGAAATATCTCTGAGTACAAGTGGAAATTTTGGGATATTCTCAAAAACAGGATCGTGAAATAGATCCATTGCAAAAATTGCATCAAGATCGATATCAAAAACAAATATGGGAATATCAACCTCATATTTGGCTGCAATTTTTGGATCTATCTTACCCAAGCTTGCAATAATTTTTCCGTCTATTACTACTGTCGCACCCATTCCGGGCTGATAGAAAGGTTCATCTGATATTTGATATTCACAATTCTCCACCTTTAATTCAGCAAGAATATCTTCCATTATTCCTTTTACATCATAGAATTCTATCTGCTTGGGTTTATCTTTCCAATAAACAGGATCAAGTTCTCCGCAAAGAAGACCGGAAAGGTGTAGTTTCTCAGTTGCAAGTTTTTCATCTTTCCTTGTAAAAACTTTTTTCAGTTCAAAAATTCTAATATTTTTCTGTCCGTGATTTATATTATAAAGTGCATTTTTCAGAAGACTCGGTAATAACATGGAACGCATAATGGAGAAACTTTCTCCCAATGGATTTTTGAGTTCTGCAAAGTTTCTGCGCCGGTCATCTTTATTAATATTAAATTTATCCAAATCATTCGGATCACCAAAATTCCAGTTGATCACCTCTGAGAATCCGTAATTAATAAGTATGTCTTCCACTTTCCTACGTGCATAAAAAACCGGTATATTCATAACATTTTGAGATTTTAAAAATGTCGGCACATTATTATAACCGTTAAGGCGGATCACCTCTTCGATCAAATCGATCTCGCGTGTTAAGTCTTTTCTATAATAAGGGATCTCAAATTCTAAATTATCTTTCGCTTCTTTTATAAAAATTATTCCCAAAGCTGTAAGATAATCTATGATTTGCTTTGAAGGAATATCTATTGAAAGGATCTTCTTAACTCTGGAAGGACGAATTGAAACTTTTCTCAAATCTTTTTTGGAAGGAAATGAATCTAATTTTCCTTTTAAAAGTTCTCCTCCGGCAATATCAAGGATCAATTTACAAGCTCTCATACTTGTCAGTTCAGCAACTTCATCTGTGATATCCCGTTCAAAACGATAGGAAGAATCCGTTGATATTTTCATGCGACCGGCTGTCTTCCGAATGGAAGAATATAAGAAGTTAGCTGCTTCAATAACTATATCTGTAGTTTTAGAAGTAATGTGAGAATTCTCTCCACCGATAACACCGGCAAGTGCAATTGCACGTTCTTCATCTGCAATCACAATATCATCTTTTTTAAGTTTATAAGTTACTTCATCCAAAGCCGGAAATTTTTCATTTTCCTTAGCATTACGCACAATTATCTTCTTTCCGTTAATTAGCGAATAATCAAATGCGTGTAGCGGATGACCGAATTCCATCATTACATAATTGGTTACATCAACAACATTATTAATTGGTCGTAAACCAACCGAGATCAATTGTTTTTTAAGCCAATCCGGTGATTCTTTAATTTCAACATTTTTTATCATTCTCGCTGTATATCTTGTGCAAAGTTTGGAAACTTTATTTTCCAAAGAAAGATAATTTTCTATTGGTTCATTGCTTTCATTTAAATTGCTTTCGGGTAAAGTAAGAGGAAGTTTCAGTAAAGCAGAAAGATCTCTTGCAACACCGATAATTCCGAGCAGATCAGGGCGATTTGGTGTGATTTCCACATCATAACAAGTATCTTCAATTCCAAGATAAGAGGCAAGATCTGTCCCGATTGGAGCATCTTTGGGAAGGATCATAATTCCATCATGATCATCAGAAATACCAAGTTCATCTTCAGAGCAAAGCATTCCAAAAGATACTTCACCACGAAGTTTGGCTTTCTTGATCTTGAAATCTTTTAGTTGTGTTCCTATTCCTGCGAAAGCAACTTTAATATTATTTTTGCAATTTGGAGATCCACAGATAACCTGCTTAATTTCTGTTCCATCATCTACCTGGCAGATAGAAAGTTTTTCAGCATTCGGATGTTGCTCAAATTTTACAACTTGTGCAATTTTGATCTGCCTTAGTTCTTTTCCAAGTTCTTCAACAGCTTCAACCTCGATTCCGGTAAAGGTCATTTTATCTTTTAGCTCTTCTGAAGAGAGTTTAAGATCAATGTATCTTTTTAACCAATTATAACTTATTTTCATTTTTTATGACCTAATAATTTATACGAATTAACTAAATTGCTTGAGAAAGCGAATATCATTTTCAAAAAGCAATCTCATATCCGGAATTTTATATTTCAACATAGCAATTCGGTCCATTCCCAAACCAAATGCATATCCGGTGTATTTCTCAGAGTCGATTCCCAGTTTTTCTAATACATTTGGATGAACCATTCCAGCTCCACCTAATTCCAACCAACCGCTGCCTTTACAAAGATTGCAGCCTTCTCCGTAACACTTCACGCAAATAATATCAATTTCTGCGCTTGGCTCGGTGAATGGGAAAAAGTGAGGACGGATCCTGAATTCTATCTTATCTCCAAACATCTTCTTAACGAAAATATTCAACATATCCCTAAGATCGGTAAAGGAGACACCTTCGTCCACCAGAAGTGCTTCCACCTGATGGAACATTGGGGAATGCGATGCATCATTTTCATTCCTATAACAACTTCCCGGAGAGATAATTTTAATGGGAAGCGAATGTTTTTCCATAGTTCTAATTTGAACTGTGGAAGTTTGAGTTCTCAGAAGAACATCGTCGTCTAAATAAAATGTGTCGGAAAGCTCTCTTGCCGGATGATCTTGCGGTGTATTAAGTGCATCAAAATTATGGAATTCATCTTCAACATCGGGTCCTTCTGCAACTTCAAACCCCATTGACATAAAGATATCTTCGATCTCGCGCCATATTTTTGTGATTGGATGCAAACTTCCTTTTGCTCTTTTGCGTCCCGGCATTGTTAGATCTATTGATTCCGACTTTAATGTTTTATTATAATCAAGCTCTTTGATCTTTTCTTCCTGATCTGCTATCATCTGTATGATCTGATTCTTCGCAATATTAAGAGTCTGACCAAAAGCCGGTCTTTCCTCTTTAGACAAAGAACCAATCTTCTGCATGAAATTGTTCAGAATGCTTTTTTTACCGGCATATTTAGATTTCAATTGCATCAGATCATGCATAGAGTTAGCATTATTAATTTCTGTTTTCGCAGAAATAACAACTTTATTTAATTCTTCTTTCACCCTAATTGACCTTATTTATTATGATCTTTTGCTATCTGACAAAGTTTTGTAAAAGCTTCCATATCATTGTAAGCAAGATGAGCAAGTACTTTTCTGTCGATTTCAACCTCAGCTTTTTTTAATCCGCTTATCAATCTACTATAAGATATTTCGTTAATTCTTGCTGCTGCGTTAATACGCGTGATCCAAAGTTGTCTGAATACACGTTTCTTGGTTTTTCTATCTCTATAAGCGTATAGCCAACCTTTTTCTACTGCCTGGCGAGCAGTTCTGTACAATTTACTGCGACCACCTACGTAACCTTTGGCGGCTTTTAAATATTTCTTTCTTCTATTTTTTGCTGCTACATTATTTGTTGAACGTGGCATTTTTATCTCCTTCCTTTTTAGATACCGAGCATTTTTTTCATTCTTGCTGTATCATTTGAATTTACAAGACCTGACTTTCTTAAGTTTCTTTTTCTTTTAGATGATTTTTTGGTAAGTATATGACCAGCATAAGCATGTGATCTTTTAAGTTTTCCTTTGCCAGTAACTTTAAATCTTTTAGCTACTGCCCTGCGTGTTTTGAGTTTAGGCATTTTTCCTCCTGAAATTATTCTTCTATGTTTTCATACTCTTCTAATAAATTATCAATATCCTTCTTTGGTGCGATTATTGTAAAAACAGTTCTACCTTCATTCTTCGGTTTTACTTCAACATCAACCAGAGGTTTAAGCTCTTCTAATATCCGCTCTAGTAATTTAAAGCCGATATCACGATGAGCAAGCTGTCTTCCTCTAAAACGAACTGTTAATTTTACCTTGTTGTGCTGACTTAAGAATTTGATAGCATGTACTTTCTTAAAATTGTAGTCATGATCTTCAGTGTTCGGACCGAATTTCACTTCTTTAGTCTGTACAATGTGTTGATTCTTCCTTGCTTCACGTAATTTTCTTTCCTTTTTGTAATAATATGTGCCAAAATCCAGAATTTTACATACCGGTGGATTTGCATTTGGTGAAATTTCTACAAGATCAAGTCCTGCTCTTTCAGCTTCTTGCAATGCTTTTGACATCGGAACAACTCCGACTTGTTTACCTGTTTCAGAAATCAGTCTTACCGACTGTGCTCTAATCTGACCATTGATTCTTTCTTTAGGTGCAGTAGGCTTTGTTTTAGCCTTACCTCTTCTAATGCGAATAGAAATATGAACCTCCTTGTTCTTTCTTTAAAATAAAAAAGGGTGGAATAAATCCACCCGCCATTACACATTTATATATAATTTAGCACTTTTATTTTCATAACCTTAACAAGTATCCCAAATCTAATAGGAACCGTAAGGTAGAAGCGGGTAGCTTCTTTTTTATTAACAAGATACAAAAAAAATTCATCTCTTGATGAGTCAAGTTTTTTATTTTCATTTATTTTATAATAACTTATTCAGAAATTCAAAATTAACATAAAGAATTTCTTATAATAAAAGCTTATGAAAAAAAATACTTGTCAATTTGACATAAATAATAATATTTATATTTTAATATAATAAAAATGGAAAAAGGAGGCAAAATGGAAAAAATATTTACTTCTACTTTTCTTAAAGTAATTTTTGTATTTACGTATTTATTATGTGTTGCATGATAAATGAATTGAACAATAAAAATTATCCGACATTACAATATTCAAAGCAAAATATTTATATTTTGGCTTCTTTCAATGAAATAATTAGAGAAAAAATAATTACCAAAAATAATGATTTAACATACAATGATCATAATAATGTTAGACTACCGATAATTTCAAAAAAGAAGATAAAATCACAACTATTATCAACAGCGTCTATAATCAAATCCCAAAAAGGAAAATAAACAATAAATATCAAAAAAAAAGGAGAATGAAAATGAAAAAGAATCTTAGTTTGATCGTATTAGTAGCTTTTGTAGTTTCAGTAATCAATGTGTTTGCTATTATCAATAGCAGTAATGACACATCTGTTCAGGCAATTGTAGAAAGCAATATTTGTACAGCACAGGGTGATTTTATGCCTGCACCATTTAATGAGATTGATGAAACAATCGTTGAAGAATTATCAATCGAGAAAAATGACTTGATTTGCAGTGCTCAGGGCGGCGTAAGACCACCACCATGGGATGACGAAGAAGATTACGTACCAAGCGGAAGTTAAAAAAAATAATTAAGGAGAATGAAAATGAAAAAGAATCTTAGTTTGATCGTATTAGTAGCTTTTGTAGTTTCAATAATCAATGTGTTTGCTGTTATCAATAGCAGTAATGACACATCTATCCGGGCAATTGTAGAAAGCAATATTTGTACAGCACAGGGTGACTTTATGCCTGCACCATTCGAGGAAGTAATCGTTGAAGAATTATCAATCGAGAAAAATGACCTGATTTGCAGTGCCCAAGGCGGCGTAAGACCTCCACCATGGGATGACGAAGAAGATTACGTACCAAGCGGAAGTTAAAAAAAAATAATTGATATAAGCATATATTTTTTATGATAACTTTTATACAGCAGTATGGAGTAGTAATATTGCATCCAATTGTGTTAATATGTTGGTTTTTGGTTTACAAAAATAAATCAGGAGATTCACAATTAACTAATTTCAGCATTAAAATGATGATGATATTCCTTCTGATATTTATTATATGGGATTTTATTGCACTTCTATTTTCAGATAATGTTAGTTTGGCGAGAAATATATATCTTTTCTTCTGGGTAATAATAACCATTTATGAATTCTTCGTTATTCTTAAAGCTCTTTTTATCTCGTTAAGTTTTGGAAAAAGTCAGAATAAAATACTATTAATCATTTTATTCATATTATCCATTCCTGTGATATTAGCAGCAATATTATCTCATACAAAAAGAACTTATAATCCAATAAACACAACTGATTTTTATAATATGATCTTATTGTTATTTGGAACCGTTCTTATATTAAGGAATATATTATCTACCGGATTTTTCGTTGATAATATTGAATCTTTCTTTATTTATACGGGGTTTGCTTTATACTTTGGATTGCATATTCTTGCGAGTAATACAGTCTCAATAAATTTCCGATATTATTGGTTCTTCGCACAATATGCAACATTGATCAGTTTAATTTATTGGATGGGGAGCGTATTTTTTATATGGAAAATCAAATCCAAGCATTTGTTTTAATCTCTTCGATTTCTTTAGCACTTTTCATTTTGATCGGAGTTTATCTAATTATTCGGTTAAAATTGAATGATATTCTACTTAAAAAATCAGAGGAGAAGCTCAAGAACTTTAATGAAACACTTCAATATATGGTAGCGGAAAAGACCGAAGAAGTACAGAAGTCAGAAAAAAAATTCCGTAATCTTTACGAATTAAATAAAGAAGTTCTGGAAAACTCACCCGCAGGTATCATTAAATTGAATCGGAAACATGAAATAGATTACATGAATCAGGAAAGTTTATTGTTGTTGTCACCTGGTGATGATGAAAACACAAATGATCTGATTGGACAATTAATATCACGAATCCCGCAATTTAATAGATCCGGTTGGGCAAGCCTTTTCAACCAATTGAAGAAAGGCAATGAAATTGAAGGTGAAGAAACATTTTCTAATGAAAGTAAAAAAGCTATTGTTAAGATCAAAGGTGTACCCATTCTTGAGGAAAGAATATATTCTGGTTCCGTGCTTCTTCTAAATGACAATACTGAGAGTATTCTAGCAGAAGAAAAATTAAGACGCAGCTTTAGAATGCTGCAAAAATCAACTGAAGATATTATTCAGGCAATGTCTTATACATCCGAGATCAGAGATCCTTACACTGCCGGTCATCAGAAAAAAGTATGTGAACTGGCAGAAGCTATCGGTAAAGAAATGAATATCACGGAAGAACAATTGCAAGGAGTAAAATTCGCTGCAATGATACATGATATCGGCAAAATTTCTGTCCCTTCGGATATATTATCAAAACCAGGAAAGATTGGAGTTACAGAATTTGAAGTTGTAAAAAGTCATAGTCAAACAGGATATGAACTTCTTGATAAGATCAATTTTCCGTGGCCAATTTCAGATATTGTACATCAGCATCATGAAAGGTTAGATGGAAGTGGATATCCGAACGGACTCAAAGAAAATGATATCCTTCTTGAAGCTAAGATAATTGCAGTTGCCGACACAGTGGAAGCAATGACATCACATCGGCCCTATAGACCTGCTCTGGGAATAAAAATAGCTCTTGAAGAAATTACCACTAACAGAGGTAAGTATTTCGATTCTAACGTAGTTGATGCATGTACTAGTATCTTTGATAATGGCTTCCAATTTTCAACTTAAATAAAGGACATTGTTTGATTAACAAAATAATTATTCTATCAATGTATATTGTATTAATAAGCTCATTATGTGGCGCACTTAATGTTCCATATTCTGATAAAGCGGTATATTCGGAACAAAATCAAATAAGCAATTTCCTAAGCAGCATTCCACCTGATTCTTCCAACATTCCACTTGAAACAAACTGCTGGATCTGGCATGATAACGATAATCTATATTTCTCATGGGAAGCAGAAACAGATGAGAATTTTATTATCGGGAAATTTTCTCCTTACGATGTTTCTGCACAAGCAGATCAACTCTGTGTTCAAATAATCACTGATCACATAAATTATTATGCTTATGGATTTATGGCTTATCCTTTAGAAAACAAATCTGATTTTGTTCGCTCTTCTTCACACTCACTGAATTTTGACTGGAACAGCACCTACGAATATTCATCAATAAACCGGAATTCTGAATGGAGTGTTGTAATGAAAATTCCATTTAAGGATTTACGATTCAACGGAAAACCACCTTATAATTGGAAAATAATCCTAACTCGTTATATAAAAATTGATGATAAATATTACACAACTCCATTCCTGACAACACAAATGGGAAAAGATTATTTTAAAAAGGCAATAGACATTACGATAAACAAAGAGATCTGTAAAGATAGAAATTTTTATTTGCGACCATTTTTTATCGTAAAATCTGACCTGATTGAGAATGAAACTAAACTTGATTATGAAAGCTTTGGGCTTGATCTATCACTTAAACCCACCTCTTCTTCCAAATTAAAATTCACGTATAATCCGGATTTCTCGGATGTACCAATCGATGATGAAACAAATAATTTTAATTCTAAATATGCTCCATCTTATGCAGAAAATAGATATTTCTTTATAAAGGATTTCAATGTTTTGGGCGTGAGTTCGACATCATTCTATTCACGGCAGATCGTACAACCGGATTTTGCTGTAAAATTCACAGGGAAAACAGATAACCTAACTTATGGAATACTCTCCACAAAAGTAAAACAAGTGGTTGAAGACAGAATTATTGTAGATTCCGACGATATATATAATATTATTGCAATAAAGCCATCAACAGATACCTTCAGCTTCCAATTTACAATTCTTAATAGAATGAATAAAGATTATCATAATGAGGTACTTCACTTAAAACCAAATTGGGAATTTAAAAAAGATCAATATCTCTGGTTTGATATTAATCTTTCAAATAAGAATACACTTGCGGATGATATAAAAAAGGGATATTATGGATTCGCCGGTTATGATTACAAAAGTAAAGATTTCAATCTAACTCTTAGCGCAACGCAGATGAGCAAAGATTATGCAGTTGATATGGGAAAGATATATGAAGATGATTATTACGGTTGGAATCTTAATTCTTCTTTAAGGAAGGAATTCAACAATAAATTTCTACGCTCGATCACATCAAATATCAATGCAAGCGAAGAGATAGATAATCACACCAGTAAACTGTTAGAACGTTATGCATACTTTGCTCTAAGTTTGAACTCCAATTACAATCTAAATTTTAAACTTAATTGTAAATCTGTAAAAGAATTATATTCAGAAAAATATTTCAACAAATACCAGCTTAGTTTCCAGACAACATGGAATAGATCAAACTTACTTAGAACATTTGTCGGCATCACTTACATAAATGATATTATTTACGATCTTAATAATGATTATAAAGGTTATTATTTACAATTAGGCTTAAGTAGTATTATTGATAAATACATTACTTATACATTAACCGCCGATAATATAAAATATTATGACGTCCCGAAAGTAGATTATGTTGATGACAATTACTGGCTTGCAAATATGGATATTTCTTTCAGCCTTTCTAACGAACTCAGTCTTACAAGTGGTATTCGTTTTAATAATTATGAATATGCTTATACCAACTCAGATTACGAATATCGTGATTACACCCGGCATGTAGGATTATTTTCCAATCTCCGTTGGCAATTTAAAAAACGAAGTTATATCTATCTCGGTTATAATTCTGCAAACAATAAAATAAATGAGATCAATGAATATAGTCACCAACAAGCTTATTTAAAAATTTCTTATTCATTCTAAAGAACTAATTTTTTATGTAAAATTCTGATTGGTTTTTTCTTATCTGAAATCATATTATCATTATTTGATTAAATTTATTGTAGTATTTTATACTGTAATATTTTAAAAGAACATACCTTTAAAAAACATTTGACATTCATTCCCTGTTTTTAAAAACCTACCTCCAAATAAGATCTTTGGGAGAGTGTAATAAATTATGAAATTTAAAACCGAGATTGATATTGCAATTAACAAGTTTATTAGCAAAAAAGGTGTTTTGATCCCACTTCTACAAAATGTTCAAAATATCGAAGGATACTTATCTAAAGATTTGATGAGCTACGTTTCAGAAAAAACAGGAATCAAACTTGCACACATTTACGGCGTTGCAACATTTTATACAATGTTTCGATTAAAACCACAGGGTAAACATATTATACGAGTTTGCAAAGGAACTGCCTGCCATGTTTCCGATGCGAATTCCATCATGAATGAGGTCAATAATCAGTTAGATCTATCCGGGGAAGAAGATACAACTAAAGATGGAAAATTTACGGTAATGCAGGTTGCCTGTCTCGGTTGTTGCAGTCTTGCTCCTGTTATTATGGTAAATGATAATACATACGGCAAATTAACTCCCGCTTCAATTGGGAAAATATTAAAGAAATACGAATAGGGGGATAATTTGAGTTTTGTAATAAAAGTCGGTTTGGCAAGTTGCGGGTTAGCGGCTGGTGCTGGTGAGGTTTATGAAGCTATTCTGAAACACATAAAAGAGAACGGTATTGATGCTGAAGTAAAAAAGACAGCATGTATCGGAATGTGTTTCGTCGAACCCCTTGTAGAGATTTTTTCCGAAGAACAAAAATCCATTACTTACGGAGATGTTACTCCTGAAAGTATTGGAAATATTATCGATGCATTCTCTAAAGGTAAACCAATCGAAGAAAATGTGATAATTTCAAATGTTCTTGAGGGAAGTGAAAATAAAACTTATAATAAACAAGAAAGGATAGTTTTACGCAATTGCGGTATTATCGATCCTGTCTCAATCAATGATTATCTTGAAAATGACGGTTACAAAGCTCTTGAAAAAGCTGTAAAGAAAATGAGTAGTGAAGATATTATCGATGAGATAAAAAATTCAGGACTTCGCGGACGTGGCGGAGCCGGTTTTCCAACAGGATTAAAATGGCAATTCGCCTTTAATGCAAAGAGTGAGAAAAAATACATTGTTTGTAATGCTGACGAAGGAGATCCTGGAGCATTTATGGATAGAAGTGTATTGGAAGGTGATCCTCACAGTGTAATTGAAGGGATGATCATCGGTGCTTATGCAATTGGTGCAGATGAAGGCTACATTTACTGTCGGGCAGAATATCCGCTTGCTATCAAACATCTTAATATTGCAATTGAACAGGCAGCCGAAAAAGGATATCTTGGAAATAATATTTTCGGGTCTGATTTCAATTTTGAATTACATATTAAAGAAGGAGCAGGTGCATTTGTTTGCGGAGAAGAAACTGCTTTGATGGCATCGATCGAAGGCAAGCGCGGAATGCCAACTATCAGACCACCATTCCCTGCACAATCAGGGCTTTGGGGAAAACCCACAAATATTAATAATGTAGAAACATTTGCAAACATAGCATGGATCATCTTAAATGGGGCTAAAGAGTATGCAAAACATGGAACAGAAAAAAGCAAGGGAACCAAAGTATTCGCCCTTGCCGGAAAGATAAAGAACAGCGGGCTTATTGAAGTTCCAATGGGAATGCCCTTAAAAGAAGTAATATATGATGTTGGCGGCGGAATGAAAACCGAAAGACCATTTAAAGGAGTGCAGTTAGGCGGTCCTTCCGGTGGCTGCCTTCCTGCTGAACTACTAGACACAATAGTAGATTATGATTCAATCAATAAAACAGGCGCAATCATGGGTTCCGGTGGTATGGTTGTAATGGATACATCCAGTTGTATGGTCGATATAGCCAAATTCTTCCTTAATTTCACCCAGAACGAATCTTGTGGTAAATGTACTTTCTGCCGGGTTGGAACAAAACGCATGCTTGAAATTCTTACAAGAATCTCAGAAGGCAAAGGAAAAATGGAAGATCTCGATACACTTGAAGAACTCTCACATAATATTATTAAAAGTTCTTTATGTGGTTTGGGGCAAACTGCTCCAAATCCGGTTTTAACTACTTTGAAGTATTTCAGAGATGAATATATTACACATATTAAAGACAAAACTTGCCCCGCTGGAGTCTGCACAGCTCTTCTTAAATACGAAGTAATCGAAGAGAACTGTATTGGATGTACTGTGTGTGCTATGAAATGTCCTGTAAATTGCATTGCGGGTGAACGGAAACAAGTTCACAAGATAGATCAGGATGCATGTATTAAATGCGGTGCTTGCTATGATGCTTGTAAATTCAATGCTATTAAGAAAGGATAATTGATATGATTACTATAAAAATAAATGGAAATGAAATAAAAACCGGAAAAGGTAAAATGATCCTGGATGTGGCAAAAGAAAATGGAATCGAAATTCCAACACTCTGCCACGATAAAGAATTATCTCCATTTGGTTCATGTTGGGTCTGTGCTGTTAAAGTAAAAGACAGAAAGGGTTTTGTAACCGCTTGTGGGACTGAAGCATTAGACGGAATGGAGATTGAGACAGACTCGGAAGAAGTTCATAAAGCTCGTAAAATGGCTTTGGAACTCCTGCTTTCAGACCATTATGCAGATTGTGAAGCACCCTGTAAAATAGCATGTCCAAATCAGGTCGATATTCAAAGTTATATTTCATTAATAGCAAACGGACAATATAGAGAAGCAGTAAGAGTAATTAAAGAAACATTGCCAATGCCGCTTTCTATTGGAAGAGTATGTCCTGCCTTTTGTGAAAAAGAATGTCGTAGATCTATTGTAGAAGAACCAGTTGCTATACGTCAGTTAAAAAGATATGCAGCCGATTTTGATATCTTTAATAAAACACCTTACGTTCCTAAAAAAGCTCCTGATAATGGGAAAAACATTGTTATAGTTGGCGCCGGTCCTTCTGGACTCACCTGTGGATATTATCTTTCCAATAAAGGATATAATGTAACCGTATTAGAATCTGCTCCCAAAGCAGGCGGTTGGTTAAGATACGGTATCCCTGAATACAGGCTTCCAAAAAGAATCTTAAATAAAGAAATCAAGCTCATGTGTAAAAACGGCATGAAGATCAAATATAATACTAAATTAGGAAAAGATTTCAACCTTTCTGAATTGAATGAAAAATATGACGCTGTTTTCCTTGCGATCGGTGCACAAAATGCAGTTCCAATGAAAGTTAAAGGAAATAATCTTGAAGGATGCTTCCTCGGAGTAGATTTTTTAAGAGATCTAATGTTGGGAAAGAAGATAAAACTTGAGAAAAAAGTAGCTGTTATCGGCGGTGGTAATACAGCTATCGATTGTGCTCGTACTGCTGTAAGAATGGGAGCAAATGTCACTCTTGTTTATCGTCGTACAAGAAAGGAAATGCCTGCTGAAGCTTATGAAGTCGATGCTGCCGAAGAAGAAGGAATTAAATTCCATTTTCTTACAAATCCGGTAGAAAATATCGGGAGAAAAGGCAAACTCAAATCAATTAAAATGGAAAAAATGAAACTTGGCAAACCGGATGACAGCGGCAGAAGAAGACCGGAACCAACAGGTGTATTTTTCAAAGAAGAATATGGAACTGTAATCGCAGCAATTTCCCAAAAACCTGAAGTTGCCTTTGTTGTAAAAAAAGGAAATAAAATCAAAGGTAAAGAATTGCCATTAACAAGATGGAGCACCGTTGTTGCAGATGAAGAAACGCAATATACAGGACTTGGAAACATTTTTGCCGGTGGTGATTTCCGAAGAGGACCCGCAACTGCAATTGAAGCTATCGCAGACGGCAGAAAAGCTGCAGAAGCAATCGACAGATATTTGAATAACCAGCTTTTAATAAATCCGGTAAAACTTTTCAATTCAAAGAAAGAAAAAAAGTTGAAAGATGTTGACCCAAAAGAATTTGAACAATATGAAGAGATCCCACGTTTTGAGATGCCGGAATTAGATCCTAAGATTAGAGCTTCTAATTTTAAGGAAGTTGAGCTTGGTTTTGAAGAAGAAGATGCACTCGCTGAAGCTGATCGCTGTCTGGAATGCGGTTGTAATGTAAACGAAACATGTGATCTCCGCAGGTTTGCAACTGAATATAAAATTGATGTTGATCTCTTTATGGGTGATAAAAATAAGCATCCTATCGATGACAGTCATCCGTTTATTCGCCGAGATGCGAATAAATGTATTAACTGCGGTCGTTGCGTTAGAATTTGTGCTGAAGTTCAAGGACCTGGTGTTTTGGGTTACATCTATCGCGGGTTCACAACTTATGTAGCACCCGAATTTGGAGAGAGCCTTTCTAAAACAAACTGTGAGATCTGTGGTAAATGTATTGAAGTCTGCCCAGTTGGAGCATTACTTCCCAAAAATACCTATACAAAGCTTAATCCTCATTTATGTGAAAAGACAATCCAGAATTGCGGTTTTTGCGGAACAGGTTGTAATATTGAAGTAAGCGTTCAAAATAACAAAGTTACAATTGTTGAACCTGCCGACGGAGAGACTTTTAATCAGAGAGATCTGTGCTTTGATGGAAAATTCGGCTGGCAGATATTCGAGGATAAAGATAGAATTACGCATCCATATAAAAGAAAAGAGGATTATTGGCTTCCATTAGATGATAGTGATAAAGCTGCAAATCTTATTAAAGGTAAATTGCAGAAAGCAGAATCTAAAATGATCTATATCTCTCCCACATCCTCAATTGAAGAAACATTATTAATGCAGCATATTGCCAAGAAGATAAATTCGGAAATAGCATCTCTTTCTATTTATAAAAGTTTTGTTGATAAGCTGATGAATACAAATCTTTATGCCAAAATCTATGATGACCTTGAAAAAGCAGAGTGCATAGTTTTAGTTGGTAAGATCAGCAAAGTCCACAAAACAATTGCTCGCAGATTACAAAGAAAGGGCGCAAAATTAATAATAATTACAAAAGAGACGGGTGACTTCAATGATTTTGCAGATGAGTTACATAATGATGAGCCGATTGTAAAGACATTGGAAAAGATATTTCAATACCATATCGAATTGATTAAAGAAGAAATGGATGATATAGATGACGCCGAACAACTTATTGATCCCTTGAAACTTGATCTTCCCGAAAAGACAGTATTTATATATAATCGTGATCTAATCTCGGAAGAAACAATTTGGAATATCTGGGCAATCTCATCCCTGATCTGTAATTTTGAAAAAGGATCAGGCATACTTCCAACTTCCAAGTTCAATAATTTCCGTGGATTCCAGAAATTGGGGATCGATGCGGGTGAACCGGCAAATTATAATTTCGTTCTTTTCTATGGTGAATTACCTTGTGAAGAGCAGAAGAAATGTATTAAAAACAGCAATTTCATAGTATCGGTAAATACACATATCGATGATGCGGATTCTTCACATTTACTCTTACCAAAAGCATCATATCTTGAAATGGAATCATCTTCAATTGCTGATGATGGTAGAATTTCCAGCTTTAAGAATCCTAAAAAATCAACTATTCATAATGAACTTCTTCAGATCTTCAAAAAAGCAGGATTACTCACTGTACAAGAAGCTAAAATTTCATTCTGGAATAAGCAGGCAAAAGAGTTCTTGAAAAAGAAAGAAAAAACAAGAATTCTATCCAATCAAGAACTCATTGATTACCTATACACAATTGAGAATATGCACTTTGATGCGCCTAAACAAGCCAGCGTGCAGAAAAAGTTAATAACTAAGCTATATAAAATGGCTAAGTAGAAAAAGCCAATAATAAATGGGTGGTTTCACCCACCCTTTTTTATTGCGATTGTGTATATTAATAAATTACTTGCATAAATTCATTATTCTTTTTAATTTAGTTACATCTTAATATATAAAGGTAAATTATGCGATATTTCCTTGCGTTTATAGTTGTTTTCTGCTCTATTAGCTTATTAATGGCAGGTAAGAAAATTGACAGTTTAGAAGTATGTTTGAAGATAGCCGGTCAAAATGAAAAGGTTATTCTTTTAAATGAACTTTCACAAGCATATCAGGAAATATCCGCCCGTAAAAGTATAACATATGCTCAATCAGCTCTTCAGATTTCTCAGGAATCAGGTATTAGAAAAGACATTGCCAAATCACTCACAAATTTAGGTTCAGCATATTACCATCTCAGTAACTATAAGAGAGCACTGGAATTTCATTCTAAATCCCTTGAAATATATCAACAATTGACAGATAAGACCGGAATGTTGATCGTTAATAACTGTATAGGGCTGGATCATGAAAAACTTGGTAATTATGATAAAGCTCTAAATTTCTTTTTTATCTCATTAAAGCTAAGTAATGAAACTAATAACCAAGATGGTATTTCAATGGGACTCAACAATTTAGGAAATCTTTTTCACTCATTGAACAACTACGATAAAGCTCTCGAATATTACCGGCAAGCACTTGAGATAGAAAAACATAACGGGAATAAAAAAACAATCTCGATTGCCTTAAATAATATTGGGACCACATTTGCTGATCGTGGAGATTATTCAGAATCTATAGAATATTTTAACCAGTCTTTAGAAATTGAACAAAAACTTGAAAATATTAAAGGTCTTTCTTCAGTATTGAATAACCTGGGTATTGTTCATGAAAAGTTACACGAATATAATAAAGCATTAACCTACTTCCAAAGATCACTCGATCTTATCCTGGAAACCGGTAATCAATACGGAATTGCTGATACATTTATCAATATCGGTAAATTGCAATTACTAATGAATAATATGTCTGATGCTTACGCAAATATTAATCAAGGTCTTAAATTTGCTTCTGATATTGGGGCAAAACATCTTATCATGAATGGTTATCTTGCACTATCAGACTTCTATAAAGCAAATAAAAACAGTGATGAATCTTTACGATATTTCAGGCTTCACTCAAAAATTAAAGATGAAATATTCAGTGAAGAAATGACTCAAGAGATCATAAACATACAAACACAAATTGAAATGGAAGAAAGAGAACACGACATCATCCGATTAGAAAAAAATAATGAGATAATGACACTTAAGACCGAAAAGAAGAACCTGCATTTATTACTTCTTCTTGCCAGTCTTTCCATAGTCACCGGTTTTTCAATAATTCAGTATAATCGATATAAGAACAATAAAGACAACAATAAGTTACTACAAAATGAGGTCCTCGATAGAATGTCGACAGAAAAAAGATTAATAAAGAGATTGAAAATTGAAAAGGTTATCACAAAGATATCGGCAAGATTCATTAATGTTTCTGATTTCGATACAGCCGTTGATGAAACCTTGAAAGAAATTGGTGAAATGTGTGGAGCAGACCGCTCATACCTTTTCCTGTTAAATAATAATAAAGACATGTTAGATAACACCCATGAATGGTGTGATGAAGGTGTGCAACCCGAAATAAGCAATCTTCAGGATATCCCAATCAATACATTACCATGGTGGATGAGTAAATTAGAGAATGATGAAGTAATACATATTGTTGATGTTTCTAAAATGCCGAATGAAGCACATATAGAAAAAAAGATGTTACAAGATCAGAATATTAAATCATTATTGGTGCTGCCATTAAAATCGGCTGGTTATTTGATCGGTTTTATGGGATTTGATAATGTGTCAAAGGCTGAAGAATGGAAGGAAGAGGAGCTTTCACTTTTAAATATTTCTTCTGAAATATTAGGTATCTATTTCGAAAAAAGAGAGATCGATTCCAAATTAGAAAAATCTTATTTCGAATTAGAGAAACGTGTGCATGACAGAACTAGAGAATTGGCAGAAACAAATCATGAACTTCAAGTTGAAGTTACTGAAAAGAAAAAAATTGAGATCCAACTTAATGATAGTTTCATCAAATTAAAAAAAGCTATTGAAGAGACGATTAATGCTTTCATATCCGCAGTTGAAATTCGTGATCCATATACTGCGGGACATCAACTAAGAGTTGCAAAATTGAGCTATGAAATTGCCAGTGAAATGAATTTGAACAAAATGCAGCTTGATGCGATACGAATCGCTGCGATTCTTCATGATATTGGCAAAATTTATATACCGAATGAAATTCTCTCTAAGCCATCTCCTCTCACAGAAACAGAATTCTGCGTGATCAAAAATCATCCTCTTGCCGGATATGACATTTTAAAAACAATAAATTTTCAAATGCCTGTCGCCAAAATTGTATATCAACATCATGAAAAACTTGATGGCTCAGGTTATCCACAAGGTCTTATCGGAAACGAAATAATGCTGGAAGCAAGAATCGTGAATGTTGCCGATGTTGTAGATGCAATGATATCCCAACGTCCTTATCGATCTTCACAAAGCATTGAAGATGCACTCAAAGAAATAAAAGTAAACTCAGGTATTTTATACGATCCGGAAGTAGTAGAAGTTTGTTTATATGTATTTAATGAAAAAGGATTTCAATTCGAAGAGATCAAAATAAGAACTGCCTCGAGGTAATTATTTTTTCGCTGACCCAGACTAATTAATTTTATTTAAGATGCATTGATTTCCAAACTATATGGGAGTTTTATGGAAAAGATCGTAAATGCGCTTATAGCAGCAATTGAAATTTGGGATCCATATACTGCCAGACATCAGAAAAGAGTTGCTACTTTATCTTTAGCAATTGCAAGAGAAATGGGGTTTGATCAAAAACAACTAGATGTTATGAGAATTGCAGCAATTCTGCATGATATTGGTAAGATCAATCTTCCAACTGAGATTTTATGCAAGCCCGGAAAGTTGGCCGTATGTGAATACAATCTCATAAAAATGCATTCTGAAGCAGGATATCAGATATTAAAGAAAATTGATTTTCCCGAAGAAATCGCTGAGATCGTTTTTCAACATCATGAATCGTTAGATGGAAGTGGATATCCGCGCGGACTCAAGGGAGATGATATTTGCATAGAAGCCAGGATATTGCATATATCTGATGTGGTTGAAGCAATCTCTGCAGACAGACCTTATAGACCGGCAAATGGTATCGAAGAAGCTTTAAAAGAAATTGAAAATGATATTGACGGCAAGTACGATATTAATGCTTGTAATATATGTTTAGACCTATTTAGATATCAGAATTTCAAAATAAAAGAGATTCAAATGCGTGATATAGAACGAACAAGTAGTTAAAGACTTGCAGATTTAAAAAATTAATATGAAGGAATGAATAAATGGAGCCAATCTATCTTGATTATAATGCGACCACACCGATAGACCCTGAAGTTGCAGATGTAATGATGCCGTTCCTAAAACAAAAATTCGGGAATCCGTCCAGTTCTCACTGGTTTGGAATAATTACCAGAAAAGCACTGATCAATGCCAGAGAACAAGCTGCAAACCTGATAAATTGTAAACCGGAAGAGATCATATTCACCAGCGGCGGAACCGAATCCAATAATTATGCATTAAGAGGATATGCTTTTGCCAATCGTCATAAAGGAAATCATCTCATTACATCTTCAATTGAACATCCTTCAATAATTGAAGTTTGTAAATATTTAGAAAAACATAACTTCAAAGTAACCTATCTCCCTGTAGATAAAAATGGTTTAGTCTCGGTTAAATCTGTAAAAAAGGCAGTTAGGAAAGATACAATACTTATTTCCATTATGCATGCCAATAATGAAGTCGGCACAATCCAGCCGATCGCAAAAATTGCAGAAGTTGCCAACGAAAACGGAATATGTATGCATACCGATGCAGCTCAATCTCTTGGAAAGATCCCGGTTGATGTCTCAGAATTAAATATTGATCTTCTTTCAATTGCCGGACACAAAATTTATGCTCCCAAAGGTATCGGCGCACTTTATATTAAACAAGGAATAAAACTGGAAAAACTGATACTTGGAGCTAAACAGGAAAACGGCTGCCGATCCGGGACAGAAAACATTCTTGAGATCGTTGGTTTGGGAAAAGCTTGCGAAATCGCTAAACAGAATCTTCCTGAGAATTATGAACATCTTAAAGCGATGCAGGATAGATTATGGAATGGATTAGTTCGTGAGATCCCCGATGTTAGATTAAACGGACATCCTGAAAAAAGATTACCAAATACTTTGAACGTAAGCTTCCTGAATATGAATGAATATTTCCAGATATCTTTATTCCTTGAGATCGCAGCTTCAGCCGGAGCAGCTTGTCATTCCAATAGCTTTACGTTTTCTCCGGTTCTGGAAGCTATGAATGTGCCTATTGAATATGCAAAGGGAACTATCCGTTTTTCAACCGGTAAAATGACAACTAAAAAAGAAATAGACAGTGCAATAAAAAAAATAACTGAAATTTATAATACTCAGATAAGGTAATAACTTTGTCTGTATTAAATATTGAGATCAAAGCAAGATGTAAATATCCGGAAAAGATCCGAAATATTCTAAAAGATAAAAATGCCTTTTTCAAAGGTACAGACAAGCAGAAAGATACCTATTTTAAAGTTAAGAACGGACGCCTTAAATTGCGGGAAGGCAAGATTGAATACAGTCTTGTTTATTACGACAGAGAAGACATATCCGGTCCCAAACATTCCGATGTTCTATACTATCACCCCAGAAAAGAAAACCTAATAAAACAACAGCTTCAAAAAGCGATCGGAATTCTAATTGTCGTAAATAAAAAAAGAGAAATATACTATATTAATAATGTAAAATTCCATATCGATGAAGTTGATGAACTGGGTAGTTTTGTGGAAATCGAAGCAATTGATAAAACCGGAAATATCGGAGCAGAAAAACTTTATGAGCAGTGCAAAGAATACCTCTCATTGTTCCAAATACAAGAAAAAGACCTGATAAATAATTCTTATAGTGATATGCTGATGAAAAATGATATGCAGATTATTGAGGGAACAATTAAGCAGGCTGTAGAAATTTCAAAACAGATACCGGAATTTGTAAATCCTTATAAAGCTGATGAATATGAGAAAAGATTGAAAGATAAATGGCATCTTATTCTCATCGCTTATTTCAAAGGAAAGCCTGCCGGATTTAAAGCCGGCTATCGGATCGATGATCATTTTTATTCCTGGATGGGGGGAGTTATTCCAAAATTTCGACAGAAAAAAATAGCTACAGAATTAGCACGTTCCCAACAAAACAGGGTTAAAGAAAAAGGTATGAAAACAATTAAAATGAAAACACGTAATAAACATAAAGCCATGCTCCATTTTGCACTATCTGACGGATTTTACATTACAGGCCTGAAAAAGCAGAATAACAAAAAAGAAACTAGAATATTTCTGGACAAAGAACTCTAATATTTTGATTTGCTATACAATGAATTAAACGTTAGAGAGTGATGAAAATGAAAAAATTTAAAATATTATTTATCTTAATATTGATATTAGTAAGTATAAATCTATCTGCTGGTAAAATGCAATATATTTTTGGAATAAATGGAGCCGCATATTATCCCGAATATCCCGAATATAAATACGATGAACCTGTTTTGGGTCTTCAAGCACAATTGGATCTTTTTAATATTATCGATGTAATGGGGATCGGTGGTTCAACATTTCAAAAAGTTTATACGTTCGATGACAGATTCAGTTTGATGAGATCATATAACCTTTATCTTCATAATTTTGCAAATTACTCAACTAAAGATTCCTATTTTACCTATGGATTTTACGGCGGTGTTAAACGTTCTGAGATAGATTATGAGCAGCCTGAAACAGCTAACGAACGAAGCATAACAATTTATAGACCTCTTTTAGGTTTTCGTTTTGCTTCCGAAATATGGGGAATGGATATCAGTTGGACGCAAGCCGAGAACAGAAAACCTATTTTAGGATATGAACTCAAGTTCCGTAATTCCAGGGGAATGTTAATGCGTATTGGAAGAATTAATAGAGGATTAATAACCGGTATCGATTCTGAATTTTATGTTCTTCTCGGTTATGAATTTTTTAAGTAATTTATGAAAGACCTTTCCATCTCTGCACTAAATACAAATCTTTATGCAATCCCAATTGTACTGATCTCGATCATTTGCCTGGTATTTCCATTTGTGTTAATTTGGGACTGGCAAACTTTCACCAAAGGATTTCTTTCGATCTATCTATCTCTTCCCTATTATATTACAGCATTTATTCTGGGAATTTTTCTTCATGAAATCCTTCATGCTATTGGATTTATTATCTTTGGAAAACTGAATATCAAACAAGTTAAAATTGGAATAAAATGGAAATATCTCACACCATTTGCACATTGTAAAGTCCCGCTGAAAGCATCTGTTTATCGCATTGCATTAGTTCTGCCGGCAATTCTATTGGGAATTATTCCTTCTATTATTGCTTTAATTTTGGGAAAGAGCTGGCTGTTAATTTATGGAACTCTTTTCACGGTTTTAGCCGGTGGAGATTTTCTAATTTTTTGGGTCATTCGGAAAGTAAAAGCAGATGAATTGGTAAAAGATCATCCCGAAAGATGCGGATGCTTTATAATTAATAATTAATTCTCGTCACCCTGACGAATCTTATACGTTGCTCTCCTAAGGAAGGGTCATACATTATTAAACCCTCTTTAATAAGCCGTAGGCTTATAAATTCTCCCTTACAAAGGGAGACTCCTACAAAACCAGACTCGTGTTATTTTCGACTCGAAAGATATATCAAGTCGAAGTAATTTATTAAAAAGATTTCGAGTCGTTGTTCCTTACGACCCGATGAATAATTTAATCTTGTTTCTTCTTAAAATAATCTAAAACTCCAAGCGACATCAATACACCGATTGCTGCGAATATTACTCCAAGAGTGGTTAAGGTAATTGCAAGAATACTTATTTTCCCAATTAATAATTGTCCTATAATGCTCAAAGTAAGTCCGATAGCTGTAAATTTTAGCGCATTCAATTTATTTATCTTTATTTTCATATTTAACCTTATGAAGAAAATTTATAAAGATATACTATTTAAGCAAGAAGAAATGAAAGAAGGGTGATCGTTCTCCCGAAATAATTCTGGAAACCGCAGGAAGAAAAATTGTCATCCTGCCTGCCAAGCCATAGTAGCACGAAGGCTGGAGCGGAGACGAAGGATAATTCACCGCAAAGACGCTAAGTACGCAAAGAAAGACAACTATTGAATAAATCTGTCTTTCTGAACCCCATCCCAACCCTTCCCCTTAAACTAATGGGAAGGGAGTTTTACTCGTTCCTCCGGTATTTAACGGATGGTCTTGAACCTAACAATGGCTAATTGCACCGCTTCGACTCGACGTTTCTCTTTCGAGTCGAAACTCAGAATTATTTTCTAATTGACACATAATAATAATATTTACAAATTCGGTTTTGATTTAATAATTAATTTGCAACATTAGAATTTAGGGGAGAAGTTTTGAAATTTATACAAAAGATTTGGGGACATAAGAATTTAAAAACCCCGATACATTTTTTCAAAACTATGGGGAAGGCAACAGAAATTTATATACATATCACAAAAAAAGGACTCAGTAAAATTAAGAATCCACTTGATAACTTGAATATTGAGGATGAATTATAAAGGTGCGCAATAACTCTGATATTGAAGTTATGACGAACCTTTTTGGTGTAACTAGAGGTTAGTTATGTGCACCTTTTATAAGGGCGCAGCGTGCATATGTTAGCTGCTATCAGAGGTAAAATATATGGCTCAAAGTTATAATTTAGGAAGTTTTCTTAAACTCGAATATGTAGAAAAGGGATTTGAGTTACTAAAAAAACAAATTGAAGAAAATACTCATACTTTTAAAACACTCGAATTAGAGATTTACAGAAAAGAAGATTATCTAAATGGATTTGATATTATGAATTATTACAATGTTTATATAAAAAAAGATGTCTTTTACAATTATCCAAATCTTTTTTATAATAATTCGTACACAATGCCGAAAAGTAATTTAGGTGTCAGAAGTTTCAATTTCACTTCATTTAGATTAATGATTCTTTATTATTCATTAGGTTTTTATCTTCACAATGTAATTTCATCATCTTTGATTGAATTAGAAGTAATAAAAAAAGAAAAAAATATTAATACATATTATGGTGGCAAACTTAATTACGATAACCCTTCAGCAAGTAAAATATATTATCATAATGATTACAAATCATTTTTGAAGGGTATTAATAATTCAGCAACAGAAATTATTAAAGACAACAAAAAAGCTATTGTTATCAAAATGGATATTCAAGATTATTTCAATAATATTGATCACCTTACTTTATTGAAAATTATTGAAAATTATTCTATCCCTTCTGTAAAACAAAATAAGAGTTTCAATCCAGAATCTAAAGACTCAATATTACAATTACTAAATTTTATTGTTGAGGATAAAAAGGGTTTACCTCTGTCAGCTAATAATATAATTTCAAACTATTTGAGTTATATTTATTTAATTGAATTGGACGATTATGTGAGGAAAAACATATTAACAAAATCTAATTTTAAGTATTTTCGATATGTCGATGATTTTTATATCATTTATTCAGTTGAAAAGACAAAACTGAATGATGAAATTGGAAATATTAATTTCAAAATTTGTACCTCTGTATCAGACTTTCTTATGCACAAATTATCCTTACGTATTAACAATCTTAAATCAAAAATAAATATTATTGAAAACGAAGATCAACTTATTAAATTTAAATCTTTAAGTAAATTTTTTAGTTTTCCTCCTGATATTGAAGTTCAAGATGAGAAATTAAGGAACAATTTTACAAAAGTTATTGAAGTTATTGAAAGATTAAAA
The DNA here is from genome assembly GCA_030600585.1 of Candidatus Cloacimonadota bacterium. GTDB lineage: Bacteria > Cloacimonadota > Cloacimonadia > Cloacimonadales > TCS61 > Tenebribacter. Next base: position 35,011 of record JAUVLU010000002.1, read on the forward strand.
GCAGATTTCAAAACTTTTGGTGAGGCTTCTTTAGATTCTGAAGACGACTCGTTATTAAAAGAAATGTTTCTTACATCAGTGAAAAATGATCAGATGTCAAATTACGTAAAATCTAAAGAAGCTATTAAACAATTGGACAAAGCTTTTCTTGGCTGGAATTTCATTCTAACATTAAATAATATTAAATCATTGATGTTTTTTATCGGAAGTTCAAATAAAAGTTTTAAAAAACTCGAAAAATATCTAAAAGATAATTTTAAAGATATTGTCAAAAAAACTCAATATTTATACCTTCTTGAGCGAGTTTTGCTTAATGAAAAATATTCAAATTCTTTAGATACAAACTTTATTGCAAATTATGTGAATTGCATTCCCTATTATGAAATACTAAAAAGAATAGTATTTCCTAAAATTGATAAAAATGAAAATGATTTACCTTTTGACGATAACCTTCTTAATAGTTTAAATAGTTTAACCCAACAAATCAAACTGATGCATTTAGCTGAAAAAATGCAAAATTATAATGTAGCATTTAATCATCTATTGAATTCATTACATTATTATTGCTTTCATAATTTTTCTACACCAAAAAAATTAAAAAATTATGACCGTAATGATTTAGTAAAAGATATTAAACAATTTCTAACATTAAGAGAAATTAGTTTTGTCATATCTTTTTTCGATAGAAGAAATAAAAACAGTATATCACATCCTGGAGAGAATGAGCTTATTAACTGGATTGTTGGTAAAAAAGAATATTATGATTACAAAACAAAGTTAAAAGTAATTATAAAAAAACTAAACAGCAGCTAACAAACGTGTCAGGTGCGTCACGAGGTGTGATATTGTCAGTTGGTTAAAATCCAACGCATTTAATTTTCCGTTCAGATGGAAGTGATGGAGATGGCTTGATTCGGTAACGAGTCGGTCAAAGCTCTCCTAATCGTTAAATAAGCCGTAGCGTAAGCGAACAGATTAGCTTCGTTAATTGTAATTTGCAGTCGGCGAGTCTCTTGGGCTTGATGAAGCCTGCTACTCAACAGGAAGAAACGGAAAGTAGCACTGTTGAGGACTGTCGGAGTTGTAACTGATGGCGTGTTTGAGAATGATAATGTCATAGACGTGAGAGAGCCTTTATATCAAAGATTGGCAATCTTAAATGTTTTTCTATAAGGGAAATCTGAAATGAAAAGCAGGTATAAAGGCAGTCGGAGATGCCCATAGTAGTGTTGATATTTGGTTCATAACTATGGGCTTATAAATCCAGCGAGATATACTTTTGTTTGATACTTATGAATGCTTAAGATGAATCTTGTCGGTAAGCCGTATGCGGGAAAACCGCCCGTCCGGTTTGATGAGGGTTGCAGGTTCTCCATTTGGAAACCTGCTTCTACTCTACCGGGGATGTGCAAATTGGCAACCCTTGACTTTGATTTGCTCATCTCTTATCAGATTAGCTTGAACTTAGAATTATGAGCAAGCTCAAATCCCAAACTCAATCCAATCTGACGTGGCACGCCGGCATTAGCAGCTATTTAAAAAATTGGAGGATAGAATGAGAATTTTAATGATATTTTTAGTTGTGATTTTTACATTACATTTATCAGCTACAATAATCAATATTCCAGCAGATCAACCAACAATTCAAGATGGAATAAATGTATCTACTTGGGGTGATACAGTTCTCGTGCAACCTAACACTTACGTTGAAAACATTAATTATATTGGTAAAAATATTACAGTTGCATCATTATTTCTTACGACTCAGGATTCCAGTTACATTGAACAGACAATTATCGACGGTAATCAAAATGGCAGTGTTGTAACTTTTATGAACGAAGAAGATTCATTGGCAGTTCTCTGCGGTTTCACAATAACAAATGGTTTTCCGGGAACAACAGGTTATTGTTATGGAGGTGGAATTAATTGTCAGTTTTCAAATCCAATTCTGAAAGATTTACTCATCATAAATAATTCTGCCGGTTCTGGAGGTGGATTGTATATTCATGATTCTAACTCAAAATTAATAAACGTAAAAATCATCAATAATCATTCTTTCCATTGCGGTGGTGGAATACATTTCGTTTATTCAAATCAGCATCTCGAAGACATTATAATTTCAAATAATTCAGCAGAAAGATATGGTGGTGGTATTTATGTGTCGTTTTCACCAGAATTAGTATTGGAAAATGTTAGTATAAATAATAACACTGCTCAATTAGGAGGAGGAATATATAATTATACTGAAGGATTTGTATTTAGTTCTGAAAACAAATGCAATATCTATCAAAATACGATATCAGAAGAAAGAGGTTTTGGTTCAGATATTTACTACAGACCAAGCTCTTTCGGACCACCAAACAATTTTAATGTAATTGTTGATACTTTCACAGTCTTAAATCCGACAGATTATTATGCCACACCAATACAATATATAACATTCGATATTATTCATTCAAAACTCGATAGTTTAGTTAATGCGGATGTATATGTGTCCCCAGATGGAAATAATATGAATAGTGGTCTATCCTCTGAAGAGCCTTTTAAAACAATCAAATTTGCTTTGTCTAAAATCTATGCTGACAGTTTAGCAAATAATTCCATTATACTTTCACCCGGTGTTTATAGCGTGTCAACAAATGGAGAACAATTTCCCTTGTATTGGAGTGATAACGTAAGATTGAAAGGATCACTTGAAGGAGAGTCCATTTTGGATGGTGAAAACCAAACTGAAATTTTAAAAATATTTCATGCATCCAATGTATTGATTGAAGATTTAAACATTATTAATGGTGCAGGTGAACATAGTGGTGGAGGAATAGGAATTATTAAATCAACTGTAGAAATAGATAACATCACTATATCTAGTTGCAACGATATTTATGTTGGATATGGAGGAGGAATTGATTGTGATGAATCCAATTTAAAGATTGTTAATTCAACTTTCCAACAAAATGACAGTAATTATGGTGGTGGTTTAATATGTCGGGAGAATAGTATTTTTGACATTAGGAATTCAGAATTTATTGATAATTCTGCAGATCGCGGAGGTGGGATAGCAATTTGGGAATCAAATGGTACAATTTTCAATTGTCAATTCACTAGTAATGATAGTTATAATAATGGAGGTGGGATTGAAGTCAAAAATTCTGATGTAAATATTAAAAACTGCATTATCCGCAATAATGTGGTTACCTGTAACTTTCCTGCATATGATAATAATGGCGGTGGAATTAATTGTATTGATGAATCTGTTCTGATTGCATGTAATGTATTAATAGAAAATAATTATGCTGATTTTGGAGGAGGGATATATTGTTATGAATCTTCACTTGATTTGATTAATTGCACTATAACAGAAAATACCGGTAATCAATTTGCTGGAATAAATTCTCAATACTCAGATGTAAATATTATTAATAGTATTGTTTGGGGTAATAACGTTCAAGATATACTGGTTTTTTTGTCAGACTCCAATATCATTTATTCTGATATTGGTGATGGTGAATATTTGCCAGGCATTGGAAATATAAATACAGATCCACTTTTTTCTGGTTTAGGTCTTCATCCGTATTCATTAAGTGATATTTCTCCCTGTGTTAATGCTGGTATTCCAGATACAACAGGTTTGAATCTGCCTGAATTTGATCTTGCTGAAAACCCTCGAGTATTTGGTGGAAGAATAGACATGGGCGCATATGAAAATCAGAATGTTATTGTAAGTATAGATGAGGAATTAATGCCATTAATTACAAAACTCAAACAGAACTACCCAAACCCCTTCAACCCAACTACAACAATCTCTTTTTCAGTAACACAAAATTCCGATTTTGTGACTCTTGAAATTTACAACATCAAAGGACAGAAGGTGAAAACATTAGTTGATAGAAGTTTTGAAAAAGGTAATCATTCTGTTACATGGAATGGAACAAATGAAAATAACCAACCGGTCTCTTCAGGAATATATTTCTATAAACTCAAGGTCAATGGAACAGATGTTGCAACAAGTAAATGTGCATTATTGAAGTAATTATTTTATTTGTCTTAGGGAAAAATAAGGAGCGTAAATATGAAAAAGATAATATTCATTCTTAGCTTACTATTTGTTTTCGCTTTTTGTCTTGCAGACACTCATATCCCTGCAGGAAATGTAAATGGCGTCTGGACAATTGATGGCAGTCCATATATTATTGATGGTGAAATTTCTATCCAGCAAGGAGATGAATTAACCATCGAACCTAGTGTCGAGGTAATTTTCTCCGGACATTACAAATTCAATATCTACGGAAGATTATTGGCAGAAGGAACTGAAAACGATATGATATATTTTTCTGCACAAGATACGGAATTCGGTTGGCATAGTTTAAGATTTTGGAATACAAATTCAAACGGACAGGACAGTTCAAGGGTTGTTTATTGTGAATTAAGGCTTGGAAAAGCAACAGGAGAAGGAAATGAAAAATACGGTGGTGCAATTTATTTTAGCAATTCATCTGATATTCTTATTAGGAATTGCTTAATTACAAAAAATTATGCGGAATCTCATGGTGGCGGAATTCACTGCTCAAGTTCCAGTCCGAATTTAATAAATGTTACCATAACAGGAAATTATGTTATTGGTGAATGGACTACTCATGGCGGTGGTCTTTCTTGTTCAGGTTCCAATCCGTATTTAGAAAATGTCACTATCAGTAGTAACATTGCCCATTACGGTGCTATTGCTTATGGTGGCGGAATTTATTGTTCTTACTCAAATCCGATTCTGGAAAATGTTACTGTTAGTGGAAATACTGCTGAAGGTTATGATACTTATGGTGCTGGTATTTATCTTACAAATTCAAACCCGACTTTATCAGATGTTACTTTATCCGGAAATCATTGTGATTCATCTGTCGGATTTGGAGGCGGAATCTTTTGTGATAATAATTCTAATCCAGATTTAGAAGATGTAACTATCACAGGAAATAATGCTTGTTATGGAGGTGGGATCAGTTGCTCTTCTAATTCTAATCCGGTTTTAGAAAATGTTTCTATCAGTGGAAATAATGCAAGTGAAGGTGGTGGGATTTTCTGTTACAATTCCAGTCCGAATTTTGAAAATGTAACTGTAACCGGAAATTATTCTTATAATCAAGGTGGTGGTATTTATCTTAATTCTAATTCTAATCCAACTTTTACAAATGTTATTATAATTGGAAATAGTATTTCCAATAATGGTTCAAATGGTGGTGGGATTTATTGTTCTGATTCCTGTCCGATTTTAACAAATGTTACAATTGTTGGAAATATTTCGCAATATTATGGAGGTGGGATTTTCTGTTCTGATAATTCCATTCTGAATATAGAAAATGTCTCAATAACAGATAATTCTGCTTCTGAACATGGAGGTGGAATTTACTGTTCGGAATCCAATCTGAGTTTCAACCCGGAAAACAGATGTAATATTTATTCTAATAATATCACAAATAATAGAGGTTATGGCTTGGATATTTTTGCTAATAATTGTGATATAATAGATGTAATTGTTGATACTTTCACTGTACTGACTCCAACCGATTATTATGCATCTCCGATTGATAATTTTACTTTTGATATATTGAACTATATTAGTCAGCAGATAAATGCCGATCTTTATGTTTCACCGGATGGTGATGATACAAATAGCGGATTAACAGCGAATGATCCGTTAAGAACAATAAGATATGCCTTAACAATTATTTATGCTGATAGTTTAAATCAACATACAATATATCTGTCACCCGGAATATATAGTCCTTCCACAAATGGAGATCAATTTCCATTACCTATGTCTAATTATGTTTCATTACAAGATAACAATCAGGAAGATACATTCTTAGATGCAGATAGTTTAAGCGGGATATTGAGATTTGATTTTGTCACGGAATCAAATATAAGGGATATTACATTAAGAAACAGCACTAATGGGATTTATTTATCAAATTCTTGTCCGAGTTTAGAGAATGTAACAATATCCGATAATTCAGGTAGTGGAATCTGTTGTAGTGATAATTCTAATCCAAGTTTGGTGAATGTTATCATAACAGGTAATTCCGGTTCTTGGGGAGGTGGGATTAACTGTTATAATCATTCCAATCCGAGTTTGGAGAATGTTTCCATAACAGGTAATTCTGCTTCTCTTTTTGGTGGTGGAATTTACTGTAGTAATAATTGTGATACAAATTTTGAAAATGTAACAATAATGGAAAATTCTGCTTCTCAACATGGTGGTGGAATTTATTGTTCGGAATCCAATATGAGTTTCAATATAGAAAACAGATGCAGTATTTATCTAAATAATGTTTTAAATAGTAGAGGTTATGGTTTGGATATTTTTACTTATAAATGTGATACAATAAATGTATTTGTGGATACTTTCACAGTATTGACACCAACTGACTATTATGCATCTCCAATTAATTATTTAACTTTTGATATTATTTATGGAACACAAAATAATCTGATAAATTCCGACTTTTATGTATCTGTTGATGGAGATGATTCCAATACAGGAACTACTGCGGATGAACCTTTGAAGACTATCAGATGTGCATTATCAAAAATATATGCAGATAGTTTAAATCAAAATACGATTTTTCTTTCATCGGGAATATACAGCACCGAAACAACCGGAGAAATATTTCCCATAGAATGGAGTAATTTTGTATCTTTAGCAGGAAGTGAAGAAGAAGAGACGATATTGGATGGATACAATGAAACCGGTGTTTTGAAATTTCATTATGTAACTGCTGCTTCAATAGAAAATATAACTATAAGAAATGGTGATGGAGAAGTAGGTTGCGGAATATATTTTAATCATTCAAGCCCGAGTATAAAAAAAGTTACAGTAACAGGATGTTCCGGTCATGCTATTTATTGTAAAAATTCTTCAAATCCAAGTTTGAAAAATGTTCTGATAACCGATAATGCCGGTAAAGGATTTTACTGTAAGTATTCTTCCAATCCAACTTTAGAAAATGTTACAATAACCGGCAATTATGATTCTTTTTGTGGTGGGATTTATTGCTATGACTCCAACCCATGTATAGTGAATTGTATATTTTGGAATGATTCGCTGCATGAAATTCATTTATATTATCAATGCTCTATCACAATATCATATTCGGATATTCAAGGTGATTTTGATGGAATTGTATCAAGTTATAATAGTACAGTAAATTGGCTTGAAGGTAACATAGACGCAGATCCATTATTTGCAGACCCGCAAAATGGTGATTTCCATTTAACCTGGGCTAATTTCCCGATACCAGATTCTACAATGTCTCCTTGCATTGATGCTGGCGATCCAAATTTACCTTATGATCCTGACGGGACAATTTCAGATATGGGAGCATTTTATTATGAGCAACCGGTTGGAATAGAAAAAGAAAATGTTCAATCTTCAGTATTAAATGTCAAACTCTCAAATTATCCTAATCCCTTCAATCCAACAACAACAATTTCTTTTTCAGTAACACAAAACTCCGATTTTGTGACTCTTGAAATTTACAACATAAAAGGTCAAAAAGTAAAAACATTAGTTGATAGAAATTTTGAAAAAGGTAATCATTCTGTTATCTGGAATGGAGAAGATGAATCAGGAGAATCTGTTAGTTCCGGAATTTATTTGTATAAATTAAACGTTAATGGCAAAACTGAAGTAGCGAAAAAATGTTTATTGTTAAAATAGTGTTAGATGAACTAAATTTTAAGTGAGAAGCTTAGTAATTCAGCAACCGCCTTCTCCGATAGCTGCCGGATTTGGTTTGGCAAGCAGGATGACGTCATATTGAGTTATAAAAAACCTTAATTATTGACAAAAAGAGTTATTAAATTTGATTAAACACTAATTAATATAAAAGGGGAACAGATGGAATGTAAAAATCAGAGCAGAAATATGGAAAACTGCAACTGCACATACCCTTGCAGTAAGAAGGGAATCTGCTGTGAATGCATTAGCTATCACCGTTCCATGAATGAACTTCCTGCATGTTATTTCCCAAATGAAGCAGAAAAAACATATAACCGTTCGATAGAATATTTTATAGAATTATATCAGCAGGGCAGGATATAATGTTCATCATCAAACCTTTAATTTTCATCGTTGTGAATATGTTGTTTGGTTTTCTCTATGTATTTGCTATCAAGTTTTTTCTGTTCATACCTTCCAAACAGAAAATGATTTATGGCAAACGTATTCCTCTCACACCCGCGTATATTTACCGTAAAAAGATATGGCTTATCAAAAAGATCAAGAAAATGGTAAATGATTACATCAATGATACAAAAGATGACACAGACGGTTCACGCATTACAAAGTGGGAACATAAAGTTTTCAATGAAACGTGGGATAAAATTACTTTTATGGATGACCTTAAATTCATCCCAAAATCTTTAAAGAACAATATCAGGCATTTTATTGCGACTGTAGTATTTGAGGTTGTAAAGCAGTTTTTGCGTACATTTATTCCATATTTAATGGAGAAATACGAATTGAACAAATACATTGAACTGCTCGATAAAAAACTTGATGTGAATATTATAAAAGAATATTTTAATAGATATGTTTATAAGTATGTTTTAATGTTCATATTAGCAATTCATTTTCTTATTGGCTTAGGAAATATGATAATCTATCTGTGCGTAAAATAGGTTATTAATAAATAAAAAAAAGTGTAATTTTAAAATACACAATATAGGAGAGTAGATGAAAAAGTATTTTTGCAGAATAATATTAGTCTTATTGGTTATTCTTATAAGTAGTTGCAACGTTTCTAAAGGTAAGAAAGACAGATCAAAATTTGGCGGAAAGGCTAAACATCATAAAGTTGAACTGGGGACAATAGTAATAAAACTGGAAGAAACAGGGGAGATCCAGCCGATAAGAGAGATAGAACAAAAATCACAGGTAAGTGGAAAGCTAGTTAAATTCTTTGTAGAAGAAGGAGATTATGTTAATAAGGGAGATCTCATAGCAATGATTGAACCAGATTTTAATCAGGCTGAAGCTATCTTGCGTGTAAATAGTAATTTGAAACTGTCTGAGATCGAATTGGAAAATGCAAGAGAAAAATATAATAAAAGAAAAGAACTTTTTGCAAATAATTATATCTCGGAAACCGAACTTGATAATTACAAAGATGCTTATACAACTGCTCAGATAAATTATAATTCGGCATTGCAGCAATACGAACTTGTAAAAGAAATTGAATCAGATGATAATTTATCAAAATTACATTCAACTGCTTTCGGAACAATTATTCAAAAGCCTGTAGAAGAAGGTGAAATGGTGGTTTCCAGTTCAGGATCATATTCTGCCGGTACTGTAATTCTAAAACTTGCCGATCTTAGCAGAATGATAGTTGACACAAAGATCAATGAAGTAGATATTTCGAAGATCGAAATTGGGATGAAAGTTAATATTCAGGTCGATGCATATCCGTATGATAATTTTGATGGGGAAATTACAAAAATAGCTGCAATGGCTATAAATTATAACAATGTAAAAGTTTTTCCGGTTGAAATTGAACTAAAGGAAGTTGATGAAAGATTAAAACCCGGGATGACTGCAAATATCACAATAATCGGGGAAGAAAGAAAAGATATTGTCGTAATTCCAATTCGCTGTATATTTTCTGATGATGAGGGAAATGATATTGTTTATAAAGTAAAGAATGATACAATAGGTAGTGGTGATATTGTAAAAACCGGAATAAACAACTTCCAGCAGGTTGAGATAATTGATGGAATAGCTGTTGGTGATACAATCTCAACGAAAGAACCTGAATCAGAAAAAACTAATGAGATGAATATCAAGTTCGATTAATCATTTCATAATTCACTTTTTCATATTTTTATTGCTGCATGTTGATCTTGGGAGGATATTATGCTGCACAAAACTGCAATAGTATTTATTATATTATTTATTTCCTTTAATGTCGGTGCTCAGCAACTGATAAAAAGTGTAGATCTTGTTAAAACAGATGATAACGTGATCAATATTTATCAGAATAAGGATACAGGTGAGATATTCCGGCACTATTCAAATAGAACAGATTCTTCTGTATTGGATTTGGGAATTGTAAATGATCTTTTAGCTGAAAATGTTCTTGAAGGTATAATCTGGGAAAGAGGTAAAAAGATTCCTTTTTCTAAAGGTGAACATTTTCTGGCTGCCAAAAACGATTTCATTTTGACCGTAAAAGATGTACGGCATATTGAAAAAGAAGAATTTCTTAATGAAGTTAGAAGATATACGATTATCCAAAGATCTTTGCTTGAATCAGAGGAAAAGCTTCACATTTCAAAAGACCACGATATAATAATGCTCAGTAATGGGAATTTCATTATCTCTAATTATTCTGAGAATTATGGAAATGAGTTTAAACTTTATTCCAACAAAATGGAGTTGTTGGAATCATACAAACCTTTCCTGCTCGGATTTAGTAATATTCAATTCGCCGAGAATAACAATGTCCTCATCGCTGTGATCTATCCTACAAAAACGCATCGAAATAATAAGATAAAAGTGCTATTTATTAATACAAAAAATGGTTATTTGCTGCGTGAAAAAGAAATATATAATAATTTCTCTACTAATAAAATTTTTGCAATAAATGATCTTTTCATCTTATACGGTGCAGGTTGGTTCAATGCATTCTCACCGGAGGGTAAATTGAAATGGGATAGAACATTTGATGATCCTGTATCCATCTTTGAAGGTGATCAAGGGAAATATATATATGTTGTAACTTTAGAAAAGATATATTGTCTTAAAAAGAAGAACGGACACATCAAATGGTCTGAGAAGATTTCCAAATATTACGAATTGAATTTAGGGAAAATGCTGGAAAGCGTTGTAAATATCGATGTAGTCCCACTTGGGATCTACAGCTTATATAATGGTTCTGAGATCGGTGTGATAATCGGACAGACAAAAGGCACACTCGGCAAAAGCAACTTGAAACATCAGATTGTTTTATTCAGATTAGATAAAAATGGTGAACTGCTTGGTCAGATAGATATTGCATTAAAAAGTGAGGTCGTTAAGCTGATATCAGGCAATGGAACCTTTAAAGTTATTACAGACAACTATGTAAAAACATATTCAAAGTAGTTTTATAATATAATTTTATAATAATTTCTTCAGCATTCCGGTATTTCTATCGATAATGTTCATTTCGACTTCCGCTTCTGCCAGCAATTCCTGAGCAAGTTTATCCTCATATGATTCTGTAATATAAATAGTTTTAATCTCAGCGTTAATAAGAATTTTAGAACAGATAACGCAGGGCTGATTTGTGCAGTAAAGCGATGCATCCCGAATAGAAGATCCGTTAATGGCAGCTTGGATAACAGCATTCTGCTCAGCGTGAACTCCGCGGCACAATTCATGTCTTTCACCGGATGGAACGTTTAATTGTTCGCGAAGACAACCCGTAATTTCACAATGCCTGATATGTTTAGGTGCCCCATTATATCCTGAAGATATAATTTGATTATCCCTCACAATAATAGCTCCCACTTGTCTGCGCAAGCAGGTTGATCGTGTACTTGCAAGATATGCCATTTCCATAAAATATTGATGCCAGCTTGGTCTGTTATTCATTTTTACCTCTATTATTTTTTTTATTTGTCTCATTTTGTTGTTGTTTTATTTTCTCGTCCCGTACAAATTCTGCCTGTGATTTCCGTAAGTAATATGGTTCCAATTCCGATATACTCTCAAAATCATATTTTGGGATGTTACATTTAAGTGCTATACTTATCAGTGTAGAAGCCAGTGGAATATTCTGATGTTCCAAACAAAATATATGATCGATTCCACTTTTTATGATCTCTTTTTTAAATAATTTTGCGCCATCGCCAACAATGATAACAGGTTCTTTTATCATCTTGAATATCTCAGTTGGTTTTGCGTTAGTTTCCGGTATCAGAATTTCCAGATCAGGCGAATACAATGCTGCGTAAACTTCCGCCATTCGCGCATCGATAAGTGTAAGTATATTCCTATTTGCCGGAAATATATTGTTTGCCAGCAGCTCGAGGGTATTAATTGGTAGTAATGGAATGTTGTGAGCCATGCATATTCCTTTAGCTGTAGCAAGTCCAATTCTTACACCTGTAAAAGATCCGGGTCCATTGGCAATTACAACCAGACCTATATCGGAAATATCTATTTTGGAATTCTTAAGCCCGGCATCGATCTGCGGCAATAAACGCTCTGAATGCGTTACCTTAATATCGAGATGATTGATATATGAGATGTGATCTTTGTTATAAATTGCAATACTGCCGGAAGTTGATGTTGTGCTTAGAGCAAGTATATTCAAATTATTCTCCTACATTTATTTCTGTTACAGAATTTTTCTAAAATTGCTAAAGTCAAGAAAAAGAAATTTTAAATGATATTCAAATTATTCAATCGGGTCATATAAGGGATATCATAAATAATCTTGCAAAAATTAACTTTACTTACAAACCCTATTTTATCAAATTAGCATCAGAAAATAAAGCTGGAGACAGAATGAAAAAATCTACAAAGAGCAAAATAGAGTTTTTCTTTTTTAAATTATTTATCGATATATTCAAAGTTTTTCCATATAGATTTACCAGATCATTTCTGGCAAAACTTTTTGTATTCGGCACCAGTGCATTTAATATCCGTTTGTCAGTAGCAAAAAAGCAGCTTAAAATGGTATTCCCTGATAAAACAGAAAAAGAGATAAAAACAATACTTAAGAAGATGTTTTATAATATGGGATTAACAACTGCCGAATCGTATTTCGGTAATACGGAAAAACTATTTGAAACGTGTGAAACAAAGGGCTGGGAGAATTTGAAAGGTGCAGTCGAAAAAAGAAAAGGTGTGATCCTGGTAACCGGTCATTTTGGAAATTGGGAACTTGCCGGCAAATATATTGCGGCGCACTTTGATATGGCTGTTGTAGGTAAAAGACAGCGAAATAGATACTTTGATAATTACACAAATGCTGTGCGTTTAAAAGATAACGTTATTGTGATAGATAAAAAAAATGCGCTCAGACCTATCCTTAAAATGCTGGGAGAGGGTTATATCGTAAGTTTATTAATGGATCAGAATGCAGGACGGAATGGTGTGCTCACAGATTTTTTAGGACACGAAGCTTCCACGTTTGTTGGTGCTGCCAAGATTGCAATAAAAACAGGATGCCCTATTGCTCCGGCTTATGCAATAAGGAAGGATGACGGAAGTCACCTGTTTATCTGTGAAGATATCATCTCTCCCGAAGGATTCAAAAACAATTTAGAAGATATAACAAAATTCACGGAAATTATATCTAAAAATATAGAAAAATATATTTACCAATATCCTCATTTATGGTTTTGGGTTCATAAACGTTGGAAAGGTTATAAAAAAGCCAGAAAGATATAATGCTTTACAATAAAGCATTATTGCAAACATTTGCCGATAAGGAGTTGCTTTTGAGAAGATATATTTTCGTAATAATAACACTTGCTTTTTCTCTGCTTAATGCAGTCGATTACCATACTGCGTCAGGTGAGAATGTGAAGCCCTCAGTGCGGGATACCCTCGTTTACTACCACACAAATACAGATGACCAGCACTGGTTCGGAAGCGATAGCTGGGCTGTAAAATTTGAATTCAATGAGTTTTATGCTGGGGTAGATCCACTTTTCTTTGAAGCTGAAGGAGCGAATATATTCATTCCGGGAAGCAGCGGTTCGGATCCTTTAACTCTAAAACTCTGTGAGGATAGATATGGTCAGCCGCTTCTCCATCCCGATAGTTTGTTATTTTCGCAAACACTGCAAGCTTCTGAAATTCAATATCAAGATTGGAATTACATTCAATTTTCCAATACGATAACGGATACGACTTTATGGCTGGTAGTAGATTATCCTACAAATTCGACAGAGCAGTTCATCTCAGCTTCCGCAGTAGGTGGTTTGCAAAGCTATTTCTTAAATAATGGATATTATTATAATATGTACAGTATTAGTTATGATTCGGAATTTCTTTTTAGTCTTCAAGGCAGATTTATAACCGAAGGAACAGATTTGGATTTGGTTTCAATAGATTGGGAAGGTGAATTTCTGCCGGGTGCTTCCATACATCCAAAATTTACAGTAAAGAATAATTCTGATATTCCGGTTTCAGGAAGTTATATTATCCCATTATTGGAAGATCCTTCAGGCGAAATTGATCTTGTTTACACTGCTGACAGTACAACCTGTCATCAAATTGCTTTACCAATACTTAATGCAAATGAACTTTATGTGTTCGATGTAAGTGACAGCCTTATGTACAGACTTCCCGATGCAGCTTCTCAATATAAATTTGAATCTGAACTTTTCTGTATAACCGATAGCTTAACTCAGAATAATTCGATTGAGGATGAATTTCAAATTTATGTTGAATTATTAGAAAATCTCATGATAGAGAATGCTGTGCAGTTAAATAGTTCAAGTTCCAATAATATCTGGTCTGCGCAGTCATCAGTTTTGGATACTTGTATTATTGTAAATTACTTTGCCGATCTGAATGACGAGCCATTTTTTAATGATGATTCTTGCGCAAGGTTTCATTATTATGATCTGTTGGGATTTCCTGCAACGATAGTTGGCGGAAGTGAAAAACTACTGGGTTATACAAGTGGATATTCTACTCAACTGATCGAACTTTATAATTCTGCAATTCAAAATAATACATTCATCAGCAATGATACATGTTATGCTTATTATAACGAACAGGGAAATGTCGGTTTCTATTATGAATTAGAAAACGCAGAAACTATTCTTTTTGATGATTTCATAAATGATCTTACGATGCGTGTTGGTGTGATAGAGAATGTAGAAAATGAACCTGGAATACCTGCTGATACGAATATTCCTGTTTTTACTTATTTAATTGCTGAAGTAGATGCAGATCAATTTTTAGAAAGTTTAACAATCTCTGATACAGTCCTTTTTAATATGAATGATGATTATACGACAATAACAGGTGATACTGATAATTGCGAAGTTGTATTCTGGCTTCAGAATGATGAAACAAAAGAAATATTTCATGTGAACAAATTTCCATTTACAGAATTCCAACCCGGACTTGTCAGCATGGATGAGGATGAAATTCCAAATACTGATCATGCCATGGTCATTTTTCCTAATCCGTGCAAAACTAATGATGTTATGCATATTTCATTCTCTCTTTCTAATACGATCCAATCTGCCGAACTTAGAATTTATAATATAAAAGGGCAGTTAGTGAGAACAATGATAAAAGAACCAGTATCACAGAATACTTCCTTTATTTGGAATGGGAAAAATAACGTGAATAAAACAGTTTCCAGCGGAATATATCTGATGCAGATCAAAGCGAAAGTTAACGGGAAAGAATACAATTTCCACAAAAAAAGTTTGTTGATCAGGTGAAAATGAAAAACAAGAATATATTTAATAAAAAATATTTTGAACTTACAGGCTGTGTTCACAATCATACCAAATATTCTTATGATGCGCACGTTAAACTGAGTAAAATAATTAATGCTGCTAAGAAGAATGAACTTGATTATATAACGATAAACGATCATCACACAATGGAAGCACGGGATGATGAAGCTGTAAAAAAAGAAAACGATATTATTATTATCGTCGGAGCAGAAATTAACGATCCACAGAAGAATAATCACTTTCTAATTTTTAATACTGATGAAATTATTCAGGGAAAGGAAGCAAAAGAATATGTTCAGCATTATGCTGAGTCGGAAGCAATCAGTTTTATTGCGCATCCTTTTGAAAAAAGAGCTTCCAAACAATTCAGGAAATATATTTGGACAGATAAGAATATCGATAACTTTGATGGAATTGAAATATGGAATTACCTTTCGGAATGGGTCGGGAAACTAATTCCAAAACTAAATGGAATATTCTTTGTTCTGTTCCCTTCTATATTCGTGAGAAAACCGCATCGTGAAGCTTTGGATTACTGGGATGAATTAAATGCGGTGGGGAAGAGAAGATCAGCAGTAGGCAGTGTGGATGTGCATTCAGAGAGAATTGAGAAATTTGGATTTAAGTTCAGTTTTCTCACTCATAAAACAATATTTCGTTCAATTCGTACAAATGTTCTTATTCCTGAAAAGTTACCAATAAATCAGCAGAATATCCTAAAAGCTTTAAAAAATGGCAATAGTTATATAGTAAATTATAAAGTTGGGAATCCATACGATTTTTATGCAGGTATCGCTTCCTCTAAAAATGATAGTGCTGTCTTTGGTGAAGAATTAAAATTTACTGAAAATATGTATTTCTATTTTAGACTTCCCAAAATTGCCAGAGTAAAACTTTATAGAAATGGGAAAAAGATTGCCTCTAAACATGATGAAAAAGGAAGATTCGAAATATCACAAAAAGGAAATTACAGATTAGAGATTTATAGATTCGGTTACGGCTGGATCTTTACAAATAATATTTATGTGGTTTGAGAATGATTTCCCTTCCGAAGCCTTTCTCTCAAGTTTTGCTTTAGGTTTGGATTCGGAAGGTTAGAAGGTAAAATAAAATTAGATGTTAGTGGAGAAACTTTCCGAATCTTAGTTGTCCGTCTTCGTTTTGGACTTCGCCGTGACAAGAAAGAATTCCTTTGCTGGAAGCTTCGGAAAGTGAAAAAAAATATTATTTATGTGATATAGGATGGAATTTATGAAAAATAATAGGTTATTTGAATATTACTATATTGATATTCTTTCAGTTTACCAAAATAATCCTGACAAATACAAAGTTTATACAGATAATTTTGAGGGAAGAATATCAATTAGAGATGATTACTACGAAACTCTTTCACCAGAAGAAAGGTTTTACATCAATATTCAATTTGGATTTAGAACAAAAACAGATGGTGAACTTGCTTTAGCAGTTTTTTCAGCTGATTTAAGAAAAGCTCCAGATGTTGAACAAAAAAAATGGCAAGGGTTTTTAATAAAAGATTGCTCAGTATTTGAAAAAGATGATGAAAGATTTAAACTGTTTTTTAATAGATTTATTTTAGGTGATTGGGATATTGAAAATGGAATATTATTTAGAATCCAAACTATAGTCTCTGAGATTAATGCTTTAACTGAAATGACATTAAATAGTCCTTTGTTTAAAGCCGAAGAAGATGTATATTTAATTTTTCCATCAGCTGAAAATGACCATAAATACCAAGATGCACACACAAGAGCTTATGGTTTTTTAATTGATGGATTACAGATGACAACAATAAAAAAAATAGCAGAGAAGAAAAATATCAAAATTGAAAGCAATATCCAAAAAACATTAAAAGCTTTGAAGAAGATATTACCAAAAGAATTACATAATGAAATAATTGAACCTTTTAAGAAAGTATCAGATAAGCGAGGTCCTGCTACTCACAATACAAGAAAACTATCTAAAAAATTTTCAGCATTTTCTCAATTTAATTTTGATATGGATAAGATATTTAAATCTTTAGAATTAATTAAAAAATTTATAGAAAAAATCACAAAAGTTTCTGCTGAGGTTTGTATGAAAAGAAAAAACAAATTATATATGTTACCTGAATTTGATGATGAAAAGAAAGTACTTCAGGATTATTCAATTTCAAACTTTAACAGCATTGTTGGGAAAACAATCGAAAAAGTAAAGATAGGTTTCAAGAAAATTGATACTGATAATCCTGAAAGTGAATTATCTTTTCTTCATTTCAATGATGGTAGCATATTAAGTATTTCAATTGTTTCAAATATAAATCAACTTATTGATTCAAATGAACAGGATATAATAAAAGATTTAAGTTTGCAGTTTCATTTATGTTTTGTACCATCTTTAAAAGAAACTAAGTAATGAATAGGAGTAAGTATTATGAAAAATTATCTATTATTTTTTCTTATAATTTTTGTACCGATTGCTATTTACCCGTCTCAAGAAATCGGACAAAATTTTAATATAGATGAAAATATTAAATATTCCCAATATAATTATACCATAAAGTTAGACTATCTCAAAGTTACAGAAAACTATTATTTTCTGACAATTTACTTCCACAATAAGTCTTTTAATCCATCTAAAAAGTATAAAATATTATTCAATATTGATATTAACGGAACGGGAAATGCTGATGATTTTATTTGTACAAATACATATAGTAGTAGTAGTAATAGCCCTTGGTTATCTTGGGATAAAGAGCACATAAGAGAAAATATTCTTTTTTCAAATTTTTATACTAAACAATTTATTTTGCTTTATAGTTCAGCAAATACTAAAGACAATATTTATAGCAATTTTAAATCAGTTATTAAGATTCCAAGATATGCAACAAGTATTTCATTTTCCGGCTGGATAGATGACACAGAAGGTAATTCTTGGAGCAAAACAGAATTTTATAATATTTTCAAATTTACAGATTACGACAATTTATTGAAGTCAGATTTATCAGAAATACAATTTGATAAAAATTCTCCTATTCTCTCAATTATAAGTCCAGAATATGAAGGTGATTATTTTAGAACGGAGAACAATACCATTTCAATTATCGGAAATACTTCTGATGATAATGGGATTGCTAATTTAAAAATAAATGATAAGAAAAAACCTTTAGATTCGGATAATAATTTTCTAGTAAAATATAAATTAAAATTCGGATTAAATAGGATAAATATCAAAGCAGAAGATATTTTTGGAAATATTAGTAGAAAAGAGCTTTTAATATACCGTGATGAAATAATTAAAGAAGAAGTAAATTTTTCTGATGTTGATATCCCATTGAAAACCAGTAATAGAAATAATGCTATTGCAGTTGTTTTAGGAATTGAAGAATATCAATATGCTCC
The DNA here is from genome assembly GCA_030600585.1 of Candidatus Cloacimonadota bacterium. Taxonomy (GTDB): domain Bacteria; phylum Cloacimonadota; class Cloacimonadia; order Cloacimonadales; family TCS61; genus Tenebribacter. The sequence goes on from JAUVLU010000002.1 coordinate 53,877, forward strand.
AAGCGTATCAAATGCTTATAATGACGCAGAAATAATGCGAGAATATTTAATTTCAACTTTTGGTCTTAAAAGAAAAAACATCTATTTTAGATATAACGAAAGAGCTACAAAAGGTGAGTTTGACAAAGTATTTTCAGAAAATGGTTGGATTGCTAAAAATGCTAATAAGAATTCTGAAATTTATGTATTTTATGCAGGTCATGGAGTTGCATCAACAGAGGATAAAAGTGCATATTTAATCCCAAATGATATTGATCCCAATTATGCAAGCACAGGTTATTCATTAAATGAACTGTATCAGAATTTGAGTAAAATAAAATCAAAATCAACAACAATAATCTTAGATGCCTGCTTCTCAGGTGTTTCAAGAGAAAATGAGATGTTATTGGCAGATTCACGACCGATCAGCATTGAAGTAAAGCAAGGTTCAATTCCAAAAAATCTTAATGTTTTTACAGCTTCATCAGGCAGTGAGATCAGTTCAGGTTATTCTCAGAAATTGCACGGATTGTTTACTTACTTCTTTTTAAAAGGATTAAATAAAAATGCTGATATAAACAATGATAAAAAAATTACTTATGGTGAGATGGAACAATACCTAAAAGAGAATGTATCTTCGCAAGCGAGAAAAATGGGCAGAGAACAAAATCCTCAATTGCATACAACTGATAAAGATAAGATCCTTTTGAAATATTAAGAGATAGAAATGAAAAAGTTAATTTTGATAGTTTTTTTTATTTTTACATTTACTTCACTTTTCTCTGAGCAACCTCAAATAACCAATTTAAGTAATGATTGGTATCAAGTTACTGTTTCTATTCCTATCGCAAATATTACACCGGAACAAGCGAGAGAAAAGGCAATGCAGAAAGCCTGTCAAATGGTAATCGAGCAATTTGCAGGAATCGAGGTGACAGGTAGAACTTCATTAATTCAAGCTGAATCTAATAATGAAATTACAATGGATCATTTTAGTAAATTAACTAATCAAATCTCTAATGGAATAATTCTTGAAAAAGAAATATTAGATGAAAAAAATATAACTGAAAACAATCTGCTTTATAAACGAGTTACAGTAAAATTAAAAGTTGGTAAGCAGCAGGGAGAAAACGATCCCTACTTTTCATTAGATGCCGGTTTAAACAAAAATTATTTTCAGGAAGGTGAAGAACTCTTTCTTAATGTTAAACCTACAAAAGATTGTTATCTTACAATTCTTAATATCATGTCAGATGAGAATGTGGTAACAATATTTCCCAATCAATATCGTAAAGATAATTTCGTAAAAGCAGGTAACGTTTTTGAATTGCCAAATCAGTCTGATATTGAACAAGGGATAATGTTCAAGGTAAATTTGTTACATGATAAATTGGAAGATGCGGAGATCATTAAAATAATTGCAACCAAAGAACCTGTCTCAATTAAAATCGATTCGGATTTCAATACAGCATTTGAAGCTTTGCAGAATTGGCTTGTTACAATTCCACGAGATCAAATTGAAGAAGTTGATCTGCAGTATTTTATTTATAAATAACTACGGGTTTTACCCGTAGTCATTCAAGTTCAACTCCTTCGGAGTTTAATAGGAGTGAATCAGGTATTATTAATCCCAAAGGGATTGAACAATAATAACCACAGATGAAATCTGTGGTCTGTAGGTGGAACCTACGAAAAACCCTGTAGGGGTTTAATTAACTCCTTCGGAGTTTTGTATTGACGATTTATGGAGTCAGAGAAAAATTAATAAATATAGGAAGGGAATTATGAATAATAAAATTTTTGTTAAAGAATTAAAAGATCATTTGAATAAGGAGATAATCAGTAATTTTCTGGTTACAGAAAAGATCCTGCGGGAAGGAACTAAAGATTTTTACTTAAGATTAAAACTGGCAGACAGCTCAGGCTCGATTGCCGGTAATGTATGGAATAATGCAAAAGCAGTTGCTGAGAAATTTGAAGAAGGCGATGTAGTTCAGATAAAAGGTTTTATAATCACATATAAAGCACAGCTTCAGATTACTGTGAATAAATTGAAAAAAGTACCTCAGGAAGAATATGACCTTCAGGATTTTTTGGAAACAACTTCCAAAGATATAAATAAACTCTCGGATAAATTATTCAATTATATCGATAGCATTAAGAACCAATATCTAAAAGAGTTACTATCGAATATCTTTGAAGATAAAGAATTTTTCGCAAAGTTCGGGCAAGCACCGGCAGCCAAAGGCTGGCATCATAATTACATTGGCGGACTTCTGGAGCATACAATTACCGTCGCGGGATTATGCGATTACGCTTCCCACACATATAAAGCCGATAGAGATCTGCTTATTACAGGAGCTATTTTACACGATATTGGAAAAGTTTTTGAGTATCGGGTTGTGCCGAATATTGAATTTACTCCGGTAGGAAGATTGGTTGGACATATTCCGCTTGGAGATAATTTTGTTGCCGATAAATCGAAAGAGATCAATAATTTTCCCAAAGACCTTCTTATGAAGTTACGTCATTTAATTCTGTCGCATCATGGCGAATATGAAATGGCATCGGCAAGACTTCCTCAAACTCTGGAAGCTACGATCCTTCATCAAGCAGATAACTTTGATGCGCAGTCAATTGGTGTGCAGCAGCTCAAGGACGCTGTAACTGATGATGATACCGTCTGGACAGAATTTGATAGATTAAACAGCAGATTTTATTATATAAAGTAAAATATGTTCCAAACATCTGTATTAGCGAGTGGCAGTAAAGGGAACTCGATCCTGATTCGAACCGAAAATACTAAAATACTTCTCGATGCCGGACTCAGCGGCAGGAAAATAACAAATTTTATTCAAAGCATAAAATTGGATGAGAATAAACTGGATGGAATAGTTATCAGCCATGAACACAGCGATCATATTAGCGGAGCCGGTATTATTTGCCGCAAATTACAAATTCCACTTTATATTACTAAACCAACTTATGATGTTTGCAGGGAGCGGTTAGGAAAATTACCCATTGAAGCAGTTCACTTTAAAAATGGATCGTCATTTACGATTGGTAATATTGAGATCCGGGCATTTCAATCTTCTCACGATGTAGCTGACGGGAGTAATTTCACATTTAAAAAGGTTGGTGATGATACAAGAAAGTTAGCGGTAGCAACAGATCTTGGTTTCAGTTCCAAATTAATGATAATGCAGTTAAAAAATTCTACCTCCATAATATTGGAAAGCAATCATGATGTTAAAATGTTATTGGCTGGATCATATCCGCCGCATTTGAAACAGCGTATAAAAAGTAAACAAGGTCATCTCTCTAATGAACAGGCAGTTGGTGTGGTTTCGCAGGTTGTTCATCCGGGATTGAAAAATATAATTCTTGCGCATCTGAGCGAGGAAAATAATCTTCCCAAAAAAGCTGAGAAGTTGATGAAAGATTATTTGCAAAGTATAAACCATGATCTACAGCTTATTGTAGCTTCGCAGTATGAATCTACAAAATTGATAGATGTGTAATTAAAATAGATCCGGCTTCGTTCCGCACCAAAAGAAATACAATTTGGTGCGATACTACGCCGTGACCAGAAAGGAAAATATGCTAATTTCAATATTATTATTAATTATAGGATTTGTGATAATTATAAAAGGTGCGGATTTTTTAATTGATGGTGCTTCATCAATTGCAAAGAAGCTTTCCATCTCCGAAATTGCAATTGGACTCACGATAGTTGCTTTCGGAACTTCCGCTCCGGAATTGATCGTGAATATATTCGCTAGTATTGGTGGACATCACGAGATCACATTTGGTAATATTTTGGGAAGTAACATCTTTAATATTCTCATGGTTCTGGGAATTGCCGGGATTATCTCTACAATATCCGTTCAGAGAAATACTGTTTTAAAAGAAATTCCATTTCTGCTGGTAGCTACTTTGCTTGTTTTTGGGCTGGCATTATGGAATTCTGATCTTTCCACTATCGATGGTATTATTTTGATCGTATTTCTTATTATCTTTTTTGTTTATGTTTTTGTTATTCTTAAAGCAAAACCGCTGCAAGGCTCGAATATAAAGGAATATTCATATCCAATTACAATTCTCATGATGATCTTAGGAATTATAGGTCTATTTTTTGGTGGAAAGTTCGTAGTTGATAATGCTGTGATAATCGCGCGGCATTATGAAGTGAGTGAAAAGTTTATAGGGCTTACAATAGTTGCTTTGGGTACATCACTACCGGAACTTGTAACATCTGTAATAGCTATCACGAAAGGCAGAAACGATCTGGCTATTGGGAATGTGATCGGCTCTAATCTTTTCAATATTCTGCTTGTGCTTGGTGTGAGCTCACTTATCACTCCAATTCATTATGATATTTCTCTTAATATTGATTTTACTTTTCTTTGTATTATTACGACTATGTTGTTTATAACAATGTTCATCGGTAAAAAACATAAACTTACCAAAATCGAAGCAGTATTTTTTGTTCTTTTATATTCAGTATATCTTGTGTTTATATTTTATAGGAAGTAGAAAAAAATGAATATCGAATGATGATTAGCTCACATTTCGAAGTCTTTCTCTCAAGTTTTCTTGTGTAGAGGATTCGGAAGGTTAGAAGAAAAATGAAATTTGAGGTTAATAAAAAGCTTCGGAAAAAAATTATGGTAGTGTAACATAATTAATGAAAGATTATGAAAAGCTATCATAAACTTGTCACAAGTGATTTCATCATCTTGTGATAAGTTGTTCGTGCTATATTTGGAGGAAGATAATGCTCCTGTTTCAACTTAACATTTATCCACCTTAGGCGGACAAGACCTTCCGGCTTTATACATTATGCCGTGACAGGTTGGCTTGTGCCAAGTCTTAGAAAAAGTAATTTGAGATTCCAATCTCGAAAAGTAGAATTGCTCAACATTGGAATGTTGAGTTACAATGTAGTGTAATATAATTTATGAGAGTTCTGTGTTACAGAACCAAAATTATAATAAGGAGATCAAATGAAAAAAAAGTATTGGATTCTATTTACGGTTATTCTCATTATCATTAATGGTTGTGATATTTTTAATACCAATTTTGATGATATGGAAGATGCGAGGATGTATGAAGCAAATGTTATAACCGATGCTCCCGATAATCCGGCATCATTGAAGATAATGACCTGGAATATTAAATTTGGGGGAGCACGCATAGATTTTTTCTTCGATGGATGGGGAAATGAGGTTCTCATGGATGAATCTGTTGTTATCGAGAATACTCAGAATATTGCAGATTATATTAATGAAGTCGAACCTGATATTATCTTATTGCAGGAAGTGGATATAGATAGTAAACGCAGTGCTTATGTAGATCAGGTGCAATATTTATTGGATGCAACTGACCTAAATTACGGTGCTTATGCATCTCAATGGAAAGCAGATTTTGTCCCGAGTGACGGACTTGGAAGAATGAATTCCGGTAATGCTATATTGAGTCGCTGGGAAATTACCGATGCAGTCAGGATTGCACTTCCGCTAATTGATCAGGACGGATTAACGCAGTATTTTTATCTTCGTCGGAATATTCTGAAAACAAAGATCCAAATTGGAGACGAGGAATTACAAGTCCTCAATATCCATGCTTCAGCTTATTCCAAAGATGGAACCAAAAAGGAGCAGATAGATATTTATAAAGGTGAACTGGATGATCTTGATTCGGAAGGATTACTTTTTGTGGCAGGAGGCGATTTCAATGCAATTCCACCTAATTCTTTAAATTGGTTAGAAGAGGGCTTCCCTGATCGTCCAGATGATTTAGGTGAAGATTACGAAGTTGAGGATTATGATCTCACTGATATGATTGAATTCTATTCTGATTATTATCCCGACCTTCATCCAAGCGAATATGCTCTTTATGAAGAAGAAGGTGTTTATTTCAGTCCATATTATACTCATTCGATCTACATTGATTTGGATGAAGGAATTGATTGGAATCGAAAACTGGATTATTTGTTCACGAATAATCCAACAGGTTGGATTGCAGGCTCAAATGAAACACATCAGGATACAAGGCAGCTTTCCGATCATTGCCCGATAACTGTGGAATTGGAGTGGTAAAATGAAGAAGATAATAACAATATTGATAATTAGTTTTGTAACGTTGTCATTGTCTGCTGAAACTGCAATCTGGTCTAAGGGCACTACTCAAACACTACCGCAGGGAAGATGGGAAGTTGGTATTTTCCAACCGCTCAGCTACGGTTTGAATGAAACCACTGAACTTTCAACATACGCACTGGCAGATCTTGTTATTCCAAACATAACATTGAAAAAATTCTGGAAGAATATGGAAGGCTGGGAATTTGCTTCCAAACATAGTTTGATTTATCCTTCCATTCTTTTAAATACGATTGCTAAAGAAGGTGCTCTTGGTATTTTACCCGATATTTCAGAAATTCCGCATATATTTGTTTTAAACAACCAGTTTATGCTTTCTTACCGTTATAATGAATATCTTTATATAATTCCTAAAATCGGATTTTCTGTAGCATTAATCAGTGGTGACAGCGATTTTCCAACTATCGATATGCCGTTCGTTTATAACAGAACATCCATTTATCATGAAAATGCAATGTTCAATATCGGGTTGGATGTGAGAGGAAATATCACAGATAAGATTGAATATCTCGTTGATATTGATAAATTCATTATGGATAAGGAATATTGCGAATTTTCGTATGAACATAAAGCACTCATTATTTGGAAAATAAATCGCAGATTTGCACTTTCTGGTGGTTATAAACTCTGCTATTCAGATTATCCTTCAACAATGCAGAGAAGCACGGATATTATTCCGCTGATAGATTTGCAGGTGGGTTTTAAATAATACCTTGCGAATGGTGACAAAGCAATTCAGTGATTTTTTCCAACCATTACGGAGGCTTACAGCCATCCGCAAGGTTTAGAGTTACCTTCGGAAAGGTTACTGTAAATCAGCAATAAACAATCAGCCTTTCAGTGCAAACTGGGAGGCTTTTTTGTACCTCGTTCACTTCTCCAAGAAAACCGGCGGACTTGTAAGCCTACGGCTTATAAACCTTGAATGTGTTTGAACGATTGAGGCGATCGTTTTACATATTTTTCTTTTATCCGTGTGTATCCGTGAGCATTTTTTCATCCTGAACAATGGCTACCAATCAGAGACTATTTTTTAAACCCCCTGTATTCCCCCTTACAAAGGGGGACAAAAATGGCTTAAAACTTTTTCTCCGTTGTTCGTTTGTTCGTTGTTTTCTGCCAATTTATTTACAAACTATTTGGCTCAAAATTTGCATAATAATTGTATAAAAAAGCAAAGGATTATATTATGAAAAAAACACTTATTGTTCTATTTATTATTTTCGCGATTTGTTTAAATGCAAGTATCATCGAAAAAACATATCATTTTGGGAATCATAAAATATCTGAAATAGACGGTTATCAAACAATTGAATTTGAAAATGCACAGCAGCAGGCAAAAACAGGTGAGCCGGTTCTTCCATATATTTCAGTTTCACTTTTACTTCCACCTGGCGAAGCTGCGGAATCAATTGAGATCATCGGAAGTAACGAAAAACAAATTCCCGGAACTTTCCTATTATATCCCAAACAGCGGGTAAGACCCGTTTCAGAGGTAAATTCAAATGAATTTATTCAAGATCAGACAATATACAATTCATCGGAAGTTTATCCGCAAAAACAAAATGGTGAGCTGATAACACAATTCTTAAGCGGACACTCGATTGCGCTTACAACTATCACTCCTGTTAAATATATTCCTGCAAATGGAACACTTTCATATTATGAAGAGGTAAAGATCGTCATTCACACAAGAAGAGATGTTAAAGCACAAAATGCTTTGAATAATTTACATTCGAGTGAAAATGTGAAAATGAGAGTAATGCGGCTTTCCCAGAATGCGGAAATGCTTGCACGTTATCCTCAAACAAATTCCCGCGAAGGCGAATATCAATTGCTTATCATCACACCTTCCCAATTTGAAGAGGACTTTGATGAAATACGTGAAGTTTATCTTCAGCAGGGCATGATCTCTGAAGTTAAAACAGTGGAAGATATTTATTCTTCAATGCCGGGGCAGGATCAGCAAGAGAAGATAAGGAATTACATCATTCAGGAATATCAGGATCATGAGATAGAATATGTCTTGCTTGCCGGTGATGTGGAGCATGTGCCTTATCGTGGATTTTATTGCACGGTAGATTCCGGAGGCGGTTATGTAAGTGATGATATCCCTGCTGATCTTTATTATTCCGCTCTTGATGGAAATTGGAATGATGACGGAGATGGGTATTGGGGCGAGATCGGTGAAGATGATCTGCTTCCTGAAGTTGCAGTTGCCAGATTTTCATTCAGCAATATAACTGATCTTAACAATATGCTGAATAAAACAATTTCCTACCAAACTCAACCGGTAACCGGTGAATTACGTGATCCGCTATTGGCAGGAGAACACCTTTATAGTGCACCACAAACATGGGGAGCAGATTACATGGATCTTCTGATCGGTTTTCACGATGATAACGGTTATGAGACTACAGGAATTCCAGAAGATCACGATATTACCACGATGTACGACCGCGATATGGGAAGCTGGTCTGCATCTCAATTGATAGCAGAGATCAACGAAGGACATTCGTTCATACATCATGTTGGGCACGCAAACTATGAATATGCAATGAGACTGAATAATTCCGATATTACAAATGCCAACTTCAATATGGTTAATGGTATCGATCATAACTATACATTTGTTTATACGCATGGTTGTAACTGCGGTGGATTTGATTCTAATGATTGTATTGGTGAAAAAATGATAAATATTGGAAATTTTCTGGCAGCTTTTGTAGGAAATTCACGTTATGGCTGGTTTAACGAAGGGCAGACAGAAGGTCCTTCTGCACACATACATCGTGAATTTACAGATGCGCTTTATACAGATAAATATCATCGTATCGGTCGTGCACATATGGAATCTAAAACCGAAACTGCTCCGTGGCTTACAGCTCCGGGACAGCACGAAGAAGGTGCTATCCGCTGGTGTTTCTACGATTGCAATGTTCTTGGCGGCAGTGCGCTTCCTATTTGGACGGATGAACCTCTTGAGATTATTGCAACATATTCGTCTGTGATCCCTATTGGCTCTTCTGAATTCACAGTTCAGATACAAAATAATGGAAATCCTGTGGAAAATATGCAGTGTACACTTCTCCAAAATGGAGAATTTATTGGAACTGCTGTAACAAATGTTTCGGGAAGTGCTCTTATAACATTTGATTCGAATTCAGTCATAATTGGCGATATAGAATTATATATAAGTGGGTATAATCGTCCGATAGAAATGCATGAATTGCAAGTTATTCCTCCTAGTAATTTTGTTACTGTCTCAGATTATTCAGTTCACTCGGGAAATGACAATGTTATTGAATTTGGTGAGAATGCTATCTTGAGTCTAACCTTAGAAGAAATTGGAAATTCTGGAGATATTCATAATGTTGTTGTGGAAATATCCTCTTCAGATGAATTTATTGTAATCAATGATAATACTGAAGATGTTGGAAATATCCCAAGCGGAGGAACAGTTGAGCTATTCGATGCCTTTGATTTTGATGTTGATAATGATATTCCGGATGAGCATCTGATTGTAATTAATGTTATGATAACATCAGATGAAGGTGTTTGGTATGAGGGAGTTGGTTTGATCGGTTATAATGCTGTATTGGAAATGGTTAGTGTGGAAGTTATCGATGGAGATAACAATGTTCTCGATCCGGGAGAAACTGCCGAACTTGCAATTGAAATACATAATTCCGGTGGGGCAGACCTCTATAATTTGATTCCTTCCATTACTTCTTCAAATCCTGATATTACAATCACAAATTTGCCGGTTCTGTTAGATTCGCTTAATGCCGATAGCTCGGAAAGTATTGTGGTTTGTTCTGTGGAAGTTAGTGAAGATGCACAATCGGGTGATACAATAGATTTTAATCTTGAAATTACAGCAGATTATGAATTCAGTTTTTCGGAAGAATTTGCAATGGTTGTCGGGCTCTTAATTGAGGATTTTGAAAGTGGAGATTTCTCGGAATTTGAATGGCAGCAGGGTGGAGACGCAGATTGGACAATTGATAATGAAGTTTATGAAGGAAACTACTCGGCAAAAACTGGTAGTATTGGGAATAACAGCACAACAAGCCTATCTATTGAGCTTGATGTCTCAGCAAACGGTGAAATAAGTTTTTGGAAGAAAGTATCGACTGAATTAAATTATGATTATTTCAAATTCTTTATAGATGGTGATCTGCAAGACGAATGGGCAGGTGAAGTAGATTGGAGTGAATCCAGTTATACAGTTACTTCCGGTCTTCATACATTTAAATGGGAATATGATAAAGATGGTGCTGTTATCGGTGGTGATGATTGTGCATGGTTAGATTACATTATATTTCCACCAATAGCCGGAGACGTTGCAATCGATGAAAAACTCTTGCCGAATGTATCAAAGCTTATTGGCAATTACCCCAATCCATTCAATCCTGAAACAACTATTTATTTTGAAACCACGAATTTGCACGAATTAGCACAAATAGAAATATATAATGTTAAAGGTCAAAAAGTTAGAACTTTGGATATTTTGGAGTGCATCAATTGTTTTGATGCAAAAGCGATGGAGTCGCTTTCCCGCTACTCCATATCATGGAACGGTACAGACCAAAACAATCAACCTGTCGCATCAGGAATATATTTTTATCAATTAAATGTAGATAATAAAATTATTGCTTCGAAGAAGTGTTTGTTGTTGAAATAATGTAGCACGTTCACCTTGAACGTGTATGCTGTTGAAATAATGTAACACGTTCATTCAGCCAAAAAGACCGGCTGTTAAATCCTGAACGTGTTTGCTGTTGAAATAAGGTCAAATGACCATAGGTGAAGGCACATTTGACCTAAACATTAAATAAACTTTACAATCATAATATAAACAAGTATTTTTTCTATTGAATGGATTATCTGGCTCGTTTTTTGCTACATAATACATTAAGAAAATATGAAAAGGAATATTAATGAAAAAAAAATTAACACTTTTATTATTAACAACTATTACTATATTAGGTGCGATCGATCTGGATATTTCAGGAAATTCAATTCAAATCTCAGGAAACTTCGATAGAGTTGAGTTCACAGAGAAAAGCTCACAAAATGATACATTTACACAATTGCATATTAAAGACTGTTATTCATCCGGAAAGTATGGAGAACCGGAATTACCGATCTACACACAACTTATTCAGCTTCCAAATACAGGTAATTTTGTTTTAGAAAACATTTCATACGATGAAAAGATCATCGAACTGGATAAGATGGTTTTACCTACCGGTTTTTTTGATGACTGCAAAATAAATACTGCTGAATATAACAAAGATGAATGGCTCCCTTCGGAAATCGTTACAATAAGTGATCCGAATATCATGGGTGCATACCGATTCTCACAGATTGCCGTATCACCTTTGCAATATAATCCGATCCTAAACAAAATTAGAATTTTTGAAAACATTGAAATACATTTAACTCTGGATGAAACTAATACAAAAAATCCGAAATTAAAACAAAATAATATCAATTCATTTTCCAATATTGCAGAATCAATGATTAATGGAAATATAACTGTTCGAAATGAGCAAAATGGACTATATCTTTTTATTATTCAAGACAATATGGCATCTATTTTAGATCCGCTATTACGTTGGAAAGAGAAACTGGGCTATAAAACCAGAGTTGCAACTTTATCCGAAACCGGTTATACTACAGATGACATTAAAGACTTCATCCAGAATGCTTATGATAATTGGGAAATTCCTCCGCAATATGTCGTATTAGTAGGTGATGTAGATGGTTCTATCGTTCTTCCGGCTTTCTATGTAGAAGGTTCTTATATTTATACTCCATGGGCTGTAAGTGATCATAGTTATTCACTTTTGGAGGGAGACGATTATTTCCCGGATGTATCTGTTGGACGTTTATCTGTTCGCTCACAATTAGAATTGAATACGATCATCAGTAAAATAATAAATTATGAGAGCAATCCGTTAATTGCAGATAATTGGCAGAATAAAGCTTTAATGCTGAGTTGTGTTGTTGACGGTTGGCAATATTACTCCGGAAGAGAAACTGTGATGGCTGCTAGGGAAAAGCTGCTGGATTTTGAATTCACGGCTGTAGATACATTTATCACTCCATATCAAAATGGAATGAATACAGTAATTAATATGATAAATGGTGGTTATACTTTTTTGAATTACCGTGGATACGGAGGTCCTGAATACTGGTATGGAAATTATGATGATGTAATGAATATAAGTGGAATTAATGATTTGAGTAATGGGTTCATGCTGCCGATGGTAACAAGCATTGTATGCGGCGGCGCAGATTTTTCGAGTACTTCCTACCCTTCCTGTTTTGGAGAAACATGGCTTAAAGCAGGTTCGCCTTCAAATCCTAAAGGGGCTATCGGTTTTATCGGACCAAGTGAACACGATACAAAAACATGGTTCAATAATACAATTGATATGGGAATATATCAAGGCATTACCCAGGAAGGAATAACCCGATGCGGCGAAATGATGCTCCGTGGAAAGATGGCAGCTTACAACAACTATCCATACTGTCATGCTTGGGGAAATGCATCTGTTTCCGACCAATTCTACTTTTATGTTTACATCCTTCTCGGTGATCCCGGATTGCAGATTCTTACTGATACTCCGGAAACATTTGATATGACACTCCCAAATGAAATCCCATCAGGTTCAAATTATATCGAGGTTCAAATTGAATCAGATACTGATGATAAATCCGGTTTTACAATTGCTGTTACAAATTCCGACAGCCTGATCACAACAGGCATTTCCGACGAATTTGGAATTGCAGGCATTCCTATAGAACTTGAAGCAGGCATATATTCCGTAACTGCTTCCAGGTATCAATTCATTCCCGTTACCTGCGAATTAACAGTAATCGATGAGAACATTGTACGACTCGATGATTATATATGTTCGAATATTCTTGCGGGTGAGGTTGTTAACATTTTTGCCAGTATTCAAAATTCAGGAAACTTGCAGGCAAATGATCTTGAATTCGAGATAACTACCGAAGATGATCTCATCGAAATCATAATAGGTTCAAGTAATCTAAACTCATTAAATGCCGGTGAATTTACAACTTGCGATTTCGAGGTAGAACTTGATAACTTGTGGCGAGATGGAATTCAGGCTGAAATATTTCTAACCATCACCTCTGATCTTGGTGAAAACACTTTTTATATGCCGATCGAGATCACTTCTCCGCAATTTACAATTTCAGATTTTATAGTAGATGAACCGAACGGGAACCTGCTGCAAAATTCTATTTCATGTTTCAATCTTGAATTCCTGAACAGTGGTAATTTTGATGCCGAAGAGACTTATATAGAACTTGTTAATATGTCTGGTAATTTTGAAATAATAACAGGAAATGCAACCTGTCCTGCAATATTGATCGGAGAAAATGGAATGATCGAATCTCCTTTTGAGATTGAAATAGGTGATGCGATCTCCGGTGAACCGGCAAAATTCAAATTTATAATTTCCAATAGCGAAAATGTATTACAGGAGATATTATATTCCTACCCAATTGGAATAATTAATGAGGAAAGCCCTACCTTCTGCGATCAGGGTTATATTGCCATCGAATCTTCTGATGTTGGTAATTTTACTGCACCAACCTATAACTGGATAGAGATCGATCCTGCTTACGGAGGTATGGGAAGCATTGTAGAAGGCGGACATGTAAGCGGTACAGACGGCTTTACTAAAACAATTGATCTTCCTTTCGATTTCCAATATTTTGGAATTATTTATGATCAGATATCAGTATGTTCTAATGGTTGGATAACGATGGGAGAAACAGAGCTTGTATTTTTTAGAAATAGGAATATCCCTTCAGGAGTCGGCTCAAAGGCAATGATAGCACCATTCTGGGATAATCTTATTGGAGGTTCGGTTTATTCCTATTATGATGCTTCTCAAAATATTTTTATTATTGAATGGTCTAACTGCATAAATCAGCAAAGTTACTCGTATGAAACGTTTCAAGTTATTTTCTATGATACTATCCACCATCCATCAATTACCGGTGATGGCGACATTTTATTCCAATATGAAGAAGTTCACAATAACGATTATGCAGACAATTATGCTACAATTGGAATTGAAAACGAAACACAAACGAATGGATTGCTGATCACTTTTGCAAATATATACCCGCCAACTGCACATGAAATTGAATCTGAAACAGCTATTCTGTTCACAGCAAATGAAGAACCACAAGTTCACGGTGATGATGATCTTATAATTAATTCCACAAAACTCTTCCAAAACTATCCAAATCCATTTAATCCTGAAACAACTATTTATTTTGAAACCACGAATTTGCACGAATTAGCACAAATAGAAATATATAACATCAAAGGACAAAAAGTGAAAACTTTGGATATTTTGGAGTGCATCAATTGTTTTGATGCAAAAGCGATGGAGTCGCTTTCCCACTACTCCATAGTGTGGAATGGAACAGATCAAAATAATCAACCGATTGCATCAGGAATATATTTCTATCAATTAAATATTGATGATAAAATTATTGCATCGAAGAAGTGTTTGTTGTTAAAATAATGTAGCACGTTCACCTTGAACGTGTATGCTGTTGAAATTATGTTGCACGTTCATTCAGCCAAAAAGACCGGCTGATAAATCTTGAACGTGTTTGCTACTGAAGTAGATGTAACTCGATTTTCCGAAATCGAGAGCGAACAAGATCGGAATCTTGTTTTACTAAAGTAACTCAAACATGCAATGTTGGTTTTGCGATGCAAAACGACATATTCTTTTCTGTATGAGAAAATAAACTCATATCTGACTTTACATTAGTCGGATTATGAAGGAGAGAAAACGTTCCAACGCAAGAGCATTGGAACGAGATATCCGCGGTAAAACCTACATCAAATCCTTTACTGTCAGCACTTCCTTTTCTTCATCCAGCCAACTATATTTAACTTCTCCCACAAATATTGTATGATCACCACTTCTAACTTGTGTAATTATTTTACATTCAAAATTGGCTTTAGCTTGTTTTAGAATCGGAAGTTTTGCAAGTCTGCCGGCAAACCATTCAACTCCGGTTTCTTCAAATTTGTCAATATCTCTGCCGGATTGTGAACCGCAGATCATAGAAACTTCTGCCATCTCTTTTGATGGAAGGCACAAATTGAAAAACCTGAAATTCTGTAAACATTCATGAGAATAACGTGTATGACCGATTGATATTGCAAACATTGGTGGTTTAATAGACGTTCTCATAAACCATTCGAGTGTTATCATATTGTATTTATTATTTTTATCTTTTACAATTGCCAGTGCAACTTTAGCAGGATGTTTTGTCGCCATACTCACTTTTGCAAATTCTTCTCTTTTCATAAAAACCTCATTCATATTTTACTGAAATCTATTTATTAAGATGAATAAGATAATGTAAATAAAAAAATGACAATTAACCTAACTTCAAAATTTTATTGACTTAGGTACATCACATTTTAATTTGCCAAAAATCTTTAAGGAGCTTTAAATGAAGAAAATAGCAATACTTTTAATTGTGTTAAGCATAATCATAATAGGTTGTGGAAAGAAGGAAGCAGTAAATACAGAAGTTACCGAAATATTATTTTGGCAAGCGATGGGCGGACCACTTGGTGATGCATTGGCAGAATTGGTTCAAAAATTTAACGACACTCATCCCAATATTCATGTGAAGTCCGTAAATATGGGAAACTACACAGCTCTCTCACAAAAATTGATGGCTTCTCTTCAAACCGGAAATCAGCCGGATGTAGCGCAGGCATATGAAGCATGGATCGCCAATATGCTGGAAGGTGATGTAATTGTGCCGATAGAAGAATTAATAAACGAAGACCCGAATTTTGGTCAGGAAGATATGGATGATATTTATCCGGTTTTTATCAATAGTAATAAGATGGACGGAAAGATGGTTTCTTTTCCATTTAACAAAAGCGTGAGAGTTCAATATTATAATAAGGATATTTTATTCCGGAATGATATGGATCCCGACACACCTCCAAAAACGTGGGAAGAATTTAGGAGTTATTGCCAAAAGCTTACGCAGGATACGGATGGTGATGGTAAAATAGATCAGTATGGAACGACTGTGAAAATTAGTGCCACGCAATTTGAGAATTTGCTTCTGCAAGCTGGTGGTAATATCATGAATGAGGATTATACAAAACCATTATTCAATAGCAAAGAAGGTGTGCAGGCTTTGAATTTTTTAACGGATATTTTAAATAAAGACAAAACCGGTTATCTCTCTCCGGGTTATGAAGGTCAAAAGGATTTTACAGCACAGAAAGTTGCTTTCTACGAAGATTCAAGTGTTTCTATGGCTTTCATGCTGAGAACAGGAATTACATTTAATATGGGAATTTCTGCTATTCCGATTAATAAGACAAAGACGAATATCATCAGCGGTACGAACGTAGTCATTTTCAAGAATGAAGAAGACAGGAAAAAAGAGAAAGCTGCCTGGGAATTCGTGAAATGGTTCACAGATACGGAGCAGACGGCAAGATGGAGTGAATTAACATATTATTTGCCTGTTCGTAAAAGTGCAATGGAAGTTGAAGCTTTAAAAAATAGAATTGCTGATAGTCCTGAAATTGCATCTGTTTACGACCAATTGAATTATGCAACTTTCGAACCTCAAATAAGTGAGTGGTTTGAAACACGAAAATATTTAGAAGAGCATGTTATCGAGAAAGTGGTGAGGGAAATATTAACACCCCAAAAAGCACTTGATAACGCTGCAAAAATGATAGAAAAGAAAATAGCGAAACGAGAAGAATAAAAGCATACATTCTGAAGCTTTTCTTTCAAAGTATATATACGAGAGAAGATTCGGAAGGTTGAGAGAGGGAGATACAAACTTTCCGAATTTTGTATGAAAGAATCTTTTTAGGAAACTTCGGAAAGTAATAAAAATTAGCTTTGGAAAAGATTTAATCTGTTTAATCTGTGTTCATCTGCCTGCCGTGTCGTAGTTTTAACGAAGACAGGTGAGCTAAAATTTATAAGGAGCAAAAAATGAACATTAAAATAAAATTTCCGGATGGCTCAATAAAAGAACATCCGAAAAATATATCTCCGTTGGAAATTGCGGAGAGCATAAGTCATGGTTTGGCAAAGCAGACTGTAGTGGCTGAGATAAATGGGAAATTGGTAGATCTCGATTTCAAAATTGAAGAAGATGCTGAGATCAAGCTGTTTAAATTTGATAGTAAAGAAGGACGGGAAGTGTATTGGCACAGTTCTGCACATCTCCTTGCCCAAGCGGTGAAAGAGCTTTTTCCAAACATTAAGGTTGCAATTGGTCCGGCAATAGAAAACGGATTCTATTACGATTTTGATAAGGAAATTCCATTTACAGATAAAGATCTGGAAAAGATCGAACAAAAAATGAAAGAGCTTTCTAAACTGAATGCCGAATATACCAGAAGAGAGCTTTCCAAAAAAGAAGCCGTTAAACTTTTTTCCGGATTGAAAGAAGATTATAAATTAGAATTATTGGAAGATATTCCTGAAGATGAGATAATTTCAGTATATACTCAAGGTAATTTCACCGATCTATGCCGCGGACCTCATATTAGCGATACCGGAAAAATAAAGGCGATCAAGCTTCTCAAAACTTCCGGTGCTTACTGGCGTGGAGATTCCAAAAATAAAATGCTGCAACGAATTTATGGAGTGAGTTTCCCTTCCAATAAAGAACTCAACATTTTTTTGCATAATTTGGAAGAAGCCAAAAAGCGGGATCATCGCAAAATAGGGAAGGAACTCGATCTTTATTCTTTCTCGGATGAAGTAGGACCCGGTCTTGTTTTATGGCATCCGAAAGGCGCAATGATGCGTTCTATCGTAGAGGATTATTGGAAGAAGCGTCATTTTGAAGACGGTTATAGCCTGGTGTATACTCCACATATTGGAAAGGCTGGACTTTGGGAAAAAAGCGGACATTTGGAATTCTATGAAGAAAGCATGTACAGCGCTATCGAAGTAGATGAGCAGGAATATTATCTCAAACCGATGAACTGCCCATTCCATATTGCGATCTATCAGTCGCAAAAGAAAAGTTACCGTGAACTTCCCATAAAATATGCAGAAATGGGAACTGTTTACAGATATGAAAACTCCGGTTCGCTTCATGGATTAATGCGTGTTCGCGGATTTACTCAAGATGATGCTCATATTATCTGCACTCCAGATCAACTCGATAATGAGATCGAAGAAATTGTAGAATTTAGTTTGAGCATTCTTCGGGCTTTCGGGTTTGAAGATTTCGAGATATATCTTTCTACATTGCCGGAAAAAGCTGTTGGTGAAAAAGAAGATTGGGATAAGGCAACTGCTTCATTGAAAAAAGCTCTTGAAAAACTTAAAATTGATTATGAAGTAGATGAAGGTGGAGGAGCCTTTTATGGTCCTAAAATAGATATCAAGATCAAAGATGCCTTAAACCGGTCATGGCAGTGCTCTACAATTCAATTTGATTTTAATCTGCCGGAAAGATTTGGAATGGAATACATTGGTGAAGATAATCAGCCGCACCGTCCATTCATGGTACACAGAGCGTTACTTGGTTCTCTGGAAAGATTCTTCGGAACCTTAATTGAATATCATGCAGGGAATTTCCCGATCTGGTTATGCCCGGTTCAGGTTAAGATCCTGCCAATTTCAGATCATTATATTGACTATGCAAAAAAGGTTAATGCAGAACTTATAAAAAGTGGAATTAGAAGTGAAGTTGATTTCAAAAATGAAAAGATAGGATACAAAATTCGAGAAGCTGAAATACATAAGATACCGTATATGTTTGTTGTGGGGCAGAAGGAGATGGAATCAGATTCTGTTTCTGTCAGGCGTCATGGTGAAGGTGATATCGGCAGTAAGAAAATTGAAGATATTGTAAAAATAATTCAGCAAGAGATAGAAGCAAAGAAATAGATATTTGTAGAAATTCAGGAGTTATTATGGATATTATCAAATTCATTAAAGATGAACTAAACCTGGAAGCTAAAGCTATCAGGGAAGTTGCAGATAGAATCGATTCCAAAATAGAAGATGCAATTGATCTTCTTTTTAACTGCAAGGGTAAGGTCGTTGTTACAGGAATGGGGAAGGCTGGAATAATTGCACGAAAGATTGCCTCAACTCTCGTAAGCACCGGAACTACAGCAATTTTCCTGCATGCAGCAGAAGGAATTCATGGTGATCTTGGATTGCTTGATGAAGGTGATGTAGTTATCGCCGTTTCAAACAGCGGTAATACCAATGAACTAACTTCCATAATTCCTTATATCAGATTCTGTAAAATTCCAATTATTGCTTTAACAGGGAATCTGCAATCACAATTGGCGAAGAATGCATCTGTTACAATCGACTGTTTTGTACCGAAAGAATATGAACCATTCGGACTTGTACCAACTTCCAGCACTACAGTTGCTTTAGCTGTTGGAGATGCTGTTGCAGTTGCCTTACTCAAAAAAAGAAATTTTAATGAAGAAGATTTTGCTCAATTTCATCCGGGTGGAACGATCGGCAAAAAACTTATCTGCAAAATTGAAGATTTGATGCATTCAGGGCAAAGTAATCCTGTTGTGAATGATGAGGCAAAAATGAATAAAGCCATCATCGAGATGACATCTAAAGGTTTGGGCTGCACAAGTATAATTGGAAACGATGGCAAATTAGTCGGGATAATTACAGATGGTGATCTGCGGCGTATGATGGAAAAAGGTATAACTGATCTGAACATAAATGTTGCAGAAGTCATGATAAAATCTCCCAAATCGATGCATCCGCATGAGCTTGCAGTTGATGCTTTGAACTTCATGGAAGATAATAAGATTACAATGCTGCCAATTGTTGATGAGAACAATAAACCGGTTGGCATGCTTCATATGCACGATCTGATCAATGCCGGTGTGGTAGGGTAACTCACCCTACTTTCCCTCTCTTCAAAAACAAGAGAGGGAATATTAGATGCCGCAGAAAGAAACATCGTCATCCTGCCTGCCGTGGCGAAGCTGTGCGTAGACTGGACGAGTCTTTCACGTTGCTCTTTTAAGGAAGGATAGTTAATAACGTAATAACTGATTCAATTTTCCCAGACTCTTCGTTAGAAGATTAGCAGGAAGATTCCTCAGAGTGACGGGAAAAAATATCTGTATGGTTATAGATTAATAATATAATAACAACTTAACTTTTAAACCTTTAAACCTTTAAACCTAAAAAACCACCAGCAGGTGGTTCAAAAGACCGATGTGTTTTACGTAGAAAAGTAGAAAGAGAAACAGTGTTTTGCTTCGCAAAGCCCCATCTTGTCTTCAAATCGTTTTGCTTTGCAAAGCCGAAGTTTATGTTTTTTCTTTCAGCGGCTTCTTATGTTCTCCTTTTGCTAAAAGGAGACAGCAGAGGATTCAAAGTGAGAACTTTCCGAATCTTAGTTGAAAGAATTCTTTTTAGGAAGCTTCGGAAAGGATTCAAATCTAATTGGTTGAAAAGTGAGACAACCATTTTACTATTATAAAAAAACCGATGCGTTTTTCTTTGAAAAGCTACATATTATTTTTACTTCGTTTTTGAGTTTTACCCAAAAGCCGAAGTTTAGGTGGTTGATATCAGCAAGAAGATTAGAAAAGATAAGCACGGGATTCCTCCATCTTCGCTAACCCGTTCTCCGCAGTAGCACAGCTACGAAGAATGCAAGCTATGCTGGACGCAGTCGAAAGTAAGGCTATAAAAAACCTCGGAAAGACAATTTGTTTAAATTTTGTTAAATTGATGATAAATATTATAATCTTTATACGGCTTCTTATGTTCTCCTTTTTCTAAAAAGGAGACAGCAGAGGATTCTAAGTGAGAACTTTCCGAATTTTAGTTGGTAGTATTCGTTTGTGGGAGCTTCGGAAAGGATTCAAATCTAATTGGTTGAAAAGTAAGACAACTATTTTACCGCTTAACTATTTAACCTTTAAACCTAAAAAACCACCTACCGGTGGTTTATAAGACCGATGTGTTTTACTTTGTAAAACAAATCTTGTCTTAACTCCGTTTGCAAGCAAGCCGGAGTATAACTGGCGGAGACGTAGGGATTTGAACCCTAGATACGTTGCCGCATACACGCTTTCCAAGCGTGCTCCTTAAGCCACTCGGACACGTCTCCACTTTTATTAAATATTAATTGCGAAAAAATTTATTTGTCTTTTTCTGTAAACTCATTTTTTGGCTTTTCAGTTTCATCATTTTTAAGCAGTTCTCTTAGTATATTTTTAATGTCATCTTTATTTAAAGTTGCTTTAGAAAAGCCGCCGAGATTATTATCATTAAGCAATTTTTCAAAGGTTATCTTTACGGTTTGCATATCTTTTTTAGGAATTTCATTAATATGATGTCTTTCTTCTAATATAGAGACAATAATAACTCCGCACAACATTATTATCCAATTAGCGTAGATCCAAAACAAGAAGATGGGTATGGAAGCAAAATAACCGAAGATAAGTTCTGTGTTTGTGAGTGTGGCAATATACCAGTTAAAGAAAAACTTAAATATGATCCAGATAATTGAGGCAGTGGCAGAACCAATGAATATTGATCTGCTTTTAACCTTTATTGTCGGTATGAAAGCAAACCCCAGACTAAAAATAATAAACAATATAAAAAATGGTGTTAAATATAGTAATATCTCTTGTAAAAAAGGTATATCAAAGAATTTGGAAACTATGGGCATAGAAATCGTGGAAAGTAATAATAATATCAGAAGTGAACCGAAAATAGTCATCCCCAAAAATTTAACGAAATTATAAATAATACCTCTTTTCCGCTTTTCATGCACATTGAGGATGTTATCAAAAGAATCATTGATGATCTTGAATAATGAATATGAAGTAATAAGCAGAATAATGAAACTGAAAAGGTTAAACGACATCTTTTGATTTGCTAACTGCGAAATATATTCCGATATTTGATTAGCAGATTCGGGTAAGAAAATTGAGATCAACACATCGCTGAATTGTGTTCCTACTTTAAGGAAGGGAAGTTCCGGTATAAAGAAGATAAGGAAAATGAAGAATGGGATAAATCCCAATATAGTTACAAATGTAAGTGCTGCTGATTCCTTATAAATTCCTTCTTCCTTAAATTTAGTTTTAAAAGCTTTTAAAAATTCCATTATTTTCTTATTCATATCTTAATGCCTCTACAGGGTCTAATTTACTTGCTATTATGGCTGGGATGATCCCGGAAATAAATCCTACTCCGGCTGAAACTAACAATGCAACAAGGATCATTGCAATACCGGCTATAAGTTCGATCCCTAAAAAATTACTGACAAGATCCAGAAGTGATAATCCTAATACAATTCCCAATATCCCGCCAATAGTTGTTACCAGTATAGTTTGGACGAGGAATTGCACAAAAATATCTCTTCTTCTGGCTCCAACCGTAAGTCTTATCCCAATCTCACGTGTTCGCTCTTGAATAGTTGCCAGCATGATATTGGCAATTACAATTGCGCCAACTAATAATGAAATAACACTGATTATATAAAAAATGGTTTGGAACATTTTCTGGTTTTCAGCCATTTCTTCGGCTTCTTCTTTGGCAGATTCAACTTCAAAAACAGGTAATCCTCTTCTTAAATTCAATATTATATTATTCAATTTTTCACGTAACGCCGGAGCACTTTCAGCATTCTGAGCTTTGAGAGTGAAACTGGAAATATTATCGCTTCCACTTCCTTTATGTATCATTGTAGTAAGTGGAACGAAAGTGCGCCTGTTCAAATAGGAAAATGAATTATCATTCCCAATTGCTCCGCTGTTCTTCATATATCGGAAAGCCATAATGCCAATTACTTTCAGCCGTCTTTCTTTTACGGTAATCACTTCGCCTACTGCCTTTTTATTACCGAAAAGTTCTTCTTTTACCTTTGTTCCAATTATGATAACATCGTTTGATTGATCAATATCAAATGCGCTGATAAATCTTCCTTCCTGCACATCCCATTCTTCGATCTTAGAAAAATCAGGAAGAACTCCATGAACAGAAGTTCTGTAATCTTTGTCTTTGTAGGAAAGGCGTACCCATTGGCGTTGTTGCGGATTGAAATATCTGGCTTCCGGTATAAGTGAACGGATCAGCACAAGTTCCTTCCAGGTAAAGTAATTCCTAACATGCTCGGGATTTTTATATTCCCAATTTCTCTTTACGGTTATTTTGCTCAATCCGCCGCGTTCCATCATCCATTTCATTGTCTGGTTATTAATACCCTTTACCAGAGCCAGAACCACGATGATAGACATCGTTCCCAAAACAATTCCCATTACAGTAATAATACTTCTGACCTTGCGGGACCAGAAATCAGAGAATCCGACTGTAATGTTTTCTTTAAGAGATATTGCCATCTTGAATCAATCCATCTACAATATTTATTACTCTGTTAGCTCGTTTTGCAACTGCAGGATCGTGTGTGACTATTATGATTGTGTGTCCTTTATCATTAAGATCGGAGAATATGGAAAGTATGTCACCACCTGAAGCTGTATCAAGGTTTCCGGTTGGTTCATCAGCCAGAATTATGGTTGGATTATTCACAATAGCCCTGGCAATTGCAACTCTTTGTCTCTGTCCGCCGGAAAGTTCGGAAGGTTTATGTTTCAAACGGTCTCCCAGACCAACTTCTTCCAATACTTTCTTTGCTGTTCTGGTTCTATTTCTTTTACTGAAACCGGCATACATCAAAGGTAATTCTACATTTTTGAGAATATTCAAATGGGGAAGAAGATTAAATGTTTGGAACACAAAACCTATTTGTTTATTTCGTATTTGAGCAAGTTTGCCTTTTTTCATTTCGCTTACAAGTTCGGCATTAAGTGAATACTGACCATCGGTTGGTGAATCTAAACAGCCAATAATGTGCATCAATGTAGATTTGCCGGAACCGGAAGGACCAATGATCGCCACGAATTCACCTTCATTTATGGAGATATCAACGCCATTTAAAGCAGGCACTGTTATTTTACCCATCTTGTATTCTTTTTTCATGCTCTCAATATTTATAATATTAGACATCACAAAACCTCTTTTTTATATTAGGGAAATAAATGAATTTGTGTGTTTGTTGTCAAAATAAAAATAGGCTGCTTCATTTTTTAGGTTGGTTGATAGTAAATATAAATAATTTTAATTTCCAAGTTTCAATTTACTATCTCGTTTCTAAGCTTCAATTCACTATCTCGTTTCCAAGCCTCAGCTTGGAAACGCATCTTATTAGCAAGTTGAACTTACGAATTTATGTCGGTTACCAAAAAATAGTATTCTTGTATCCAAGCCTCAGCTTGGATACATCTGATAAAGAATAATTTTATTGAGCTGGGTTTCCAAGCTGGGGCTTGGAAACCAGTATAAGACAGTGGGGCTTGGTAATCAGAATAAGTCTGTGTGAAAATAGTAGCCCGACACTCCGTGGCGGGAAAAAGAACTTGTATCCAAATCCAACTTGGAAACAGAGACAAAAAAATAGTTTATTGACGTATAATGTATAGTCCATTTAATTTTACTCAGGATTTGGAGATAGAATGAGAAATCATTTAGATATTTCAGGGCATATTACATTGGAAGGTTCAAAATCAATTTTGAACCGGGTTCTCATAATTACATCATATTTGAGAAGCCCGCTCAAAATAATCAATCCTTCAAATTGTAATGATATTGAAACTATGGCAGATAATCTGTGTAAGCTGGGTTTGAAGATGGATAAAACTCAAGATGCATGGATTATTAAACCGCCCAAAAAACTTAAAAGAAAAGGTGATCTTTTTATCAATGATTCCGGTACTGCATATAGATTTCTAACTGCGAGAACAGCATCGATACGAAGATCAAAATTTATCATTAATATTTCAGATCAATTAAAGAAAAGACCGATAAAACCATTAACAGATATTTTAAATCAAATAGGTGCTGCAATCCAGATGAAAGGTGATTCACTAAAGATCAAAGGTTCACTTCTTACGGGTGGTATTATCGATGTTTCAGCTGATATTTCAAGTCAGTTCATTAGTTCGCTGTTATTGATAGCTCCCGCTTATAAGAATGATCTGGAGCTTTTTCTGGAAGGTGAAATTGTTTCTCGTTCTTATATTGATATGACAATTAAAATAATGCAGGATTTCGGAGTTATTGTTGACTTTGACGGCAGCAGAATTTTTATTCAGGCAGGTCAGGAATACAATGATCTTGATGAGTATTTAATAGAACCTGATTTTTCTTCAGCATGTTATTTTTGGGCACTAGGTGCGCTTAGCAGGTCTCTGATTTCCACAAATACAATAGATAAAGCATCTTTACAGCCGGATTATAAGTTTTTAACAATATTAGAAAAGATAGGAGCAAAGATCGAGATCGGAAAGGATAAAATTAGTGTTGGCAGAGGAAAATTGAAAGGTATAAATATCGATATGAAGAATATGCCCGATCAGGTTCCTACACTGGCAGTACTTGCTTTATTTGCAGATTCAAAAACAACTATTACAAATATTTCACATTTAAAGTATAAAGAATCAAATAGAATAGAAGCACTGGTCACGGAATTATCCGGCATCGGTGCAAAAATATTTTATAATAATAGAATGTTGACGATCAATCCGTTAAACAGGATTCCCGGAAATGAAACACTCGATACATATAACGATCATCGTTTGGTAATGGCATTTCATATTTTGAAGATAATATTCCCTCAAATTTCAATTACAAATGCTTCATCTGTAAGCAAATCATATCCGAATTTTTTAAATGATATAAAATCCATAAGAAGCCACAGGAAAAAAATTGTCATCCTGAGCCCCGAAAATCGGGGAAGGATAATTCACCGCAAAGATTTATGCGCAGTGGCGTACGCTAAGTACGCAAAGAAAGACAACTGATGAAAATATCTGTATTTCTGAACCCCATCCCCAACTCTTCCCCTTAAACTAATGGGAAGGGAGTTTTACTCGTTCCTCCGGTATTTGACGGATTGTCTTGAACCTAACAATGGCTAATTGCACCGCTTCGACTCGACGTTTCTCTTTCGAGTCGAAACTCAGAATTATTTTCTAATTGACACTTAATCAGAATTTTATCAAATTCGGTTTTGATTTTAATAATTAATTTGCAGCAGTTAGAATTTATGGGAGAAGATTTGAAGTTCAAAATGAATAATATCGAAAATTTAGGAAAAGTTTGTATATACTCCCAAATCAGGAGTATCCCCGAACTTTTTTATGAATCTAAAGGAAATATCTGCGAACTTGTTCGAGGATACATTCATTAGTGGCATTAAAAATAAAAATAAAAATAATATATTTTGGAGAAAAAAATGAAAAATTCAATTAATCCTGAAGTGATGATGAGAAGTTTAAATAGCAAACTAAAAACTTTATTAAAACATTCATTAGTTTTAGATAATAATGAAATAGAAGAAAATTTAAAAAAGCTTTTAAGAAAGACACTTATCTCAGAATACTTATTTGAAAATTATGTCATAGCTATTTCTGGCTTACAAGGAGTTGGTAAATCTACATTGTTAAAACAATTATATGATATTCCTGAAGAATGTTTACCAATAGACTTTGGGCGTGGTGAAAAGTTACCAATTTTGATTACTGAATACAATATAGATAATATCGAAACCAGAGTGAAAAGATTTAAAAAAAATGAAAAGGATTATTATGAACTTAAAGATGAAATAATTGATACTAATGAATTCAAGAGTATTGCTCAAAATCCTTGTAATAATGATATCCTGTTGGATTTAAGAATACCATTAAATAAAAATATATTTAACATTGAAAATAATAAATCTTTTCTACTTTTGCCAGGAATCGAAAGCAAGAAAAATGAATGGCAAGAATTATTAGAATACTCTTTAGATTTTTCAGCAACTTGTATTTTTGTCTTTGACCATACAAAATCTGCGTTAGAAAGAAACAAAAAAATAATTGATAAAATCAATAATGATTTTGAAAAAGCAAAAGCAAAACCAATATACGTAATCACATTCTCTGACGCTGTTGACGATCAAAATAAAGAATTAAAAAGTACTTTTCTGGAAGATTTTAATATCCCAAAGGAAGAAGAAAATAGAGTTATTTGTTCTGGACTTAAAAATGAAATTGGTGATGAATGGATAAGTTCCTTAATGTCTTCAATTCATAAATATTCATCTGTACAAAGAGAATTTAGAAAATCTCAATTTGAAGCTTTAAATAAATTATTAAGATACGATTTAACTGACATTTTAACTGACATTGAAAAAAATGGTATGTATCAAGATATTTTCAACGAAATAAAAAAAATGGGAATAAGTGATTTTCTTAAATGTTTTGATGAAGAAGAACAGAGAATAAGGAAAATATACTCATCATTAACAAGCAAATCATTAGAAAATTATATCAGCAAACCAATATCTGAAGTTGAACATCTCATTATTAATGAGAACAAGTTTCAAAAATTCATTACATTAATTACGGGAAGAAGCTTGAAAAAACAAAAGGAATTTAAGAAAAATATTTCTGATATTTGGGAAAACACTAATACAATATCACCTCAGGATGCACAATGTCTTGTTTTGAATGAATTAACATCACAACGACTTCAATTGCATAATCAACTACCATTAGCTTTTGAAAAACATTCTCGAAAACAACTTTTAGGAAATTTTAGCACCAACGAAGAAGCCCCATCTCAGATAATTAATAAAGATATCATTAATGACTATAAAACTCTTTTTACTCTTCAAAATGATAATTCTGAACTAAGCTTAAACCATAAGAAAGCAATTGAACTTATGCCTGTTTTGGCTACAGATTTTATAAGAATAAATACAATCTATCCCGAATTATTTGCCAATACCGAAACTATTCCAAATGAACAAATGGAAGAAATAATTCAAGATTTTAGCACTCAAAAAAAACATTATCATACTATCTTAGCTGGCATTGGAGGTATTATTGGAGTAGATGGAGCAGTGGATGGTAAGATTGATACAATTCCTAATTTATTGAAAGCATTAGGTGTTACTGGAGCTGCCGCAAGTGTAGCAATGTGGGTTGGTGCGGGTGTTGCTACTGGCTTTATTACTATAAGCGTTATAAAACAGATTTATAAAATTGATTATAAAGATGCCTATTTTGCTCATAGTCTTTTAAATGCAATTAAAGATAAACATTATCAAGTATATATGGATAATTATGATACATTGATGGCTTATATTAGAGAACTTCTCAAGAAAAGACTTACTGAACGTTATCTAATTAACGAAGCAGATGCAAGAAATGAAAGAATTGTAAAATCTCTATCCGATGTAAAGCACATTAAGGATGAAATGAGAGAATTAATTTATGAATATCTGTAAATGGGAACAATTACATAAAAAACATCTGGATTGGGCTTATAAGGCAAAAGCCGAATTCATTGACGATTTTGAAATTGATGAATTTAGGGATTTGTTTGTTTTTAATAATCAGGATAGTCAATCCAATATTAATGTTGTAGTATATGGTGAATCACAACAAGGTAAGACATCTTTCATTTTTAATCTCTTGGGAATTAATGATGAGAAGTTAATAGAAATCTTTAGAATGGGAAATAAAAAAGGAAAATCTGCAACAAAAACCGCAATGATTTATTTAAAATCAGAAGATGAGAATTTTTACTACAAAGATTCTGAAAATTATATTTGTTTTGATTCTTTAGATAAATTAGAGAATAAATTAATTGAGTTAAAAACTAAAGTTGAGAATAAAAAAGCAAATACCACACCAGTAAGAATTAAAATTCCCAAGAAATTTTTTACTAAAGAAAATGATTTAAAAATCAATATCATAGATTTACCTGGTATTGGGAGTCGTAACAAACAAGAAAAAGCACACGTCCTTGAAACTATTCATAATTTAGTTCCACACGCAAATGTGATTTTAATCGTAACAACTATTAATAATGTCGTACATTTAGGTAGCAACAGTTTTATGAATTTAAAAATTGATGATTGGCGTGATTTCCCTGAAAGGTTTAGAATAATATTAACCCATTGTGGAACTGATGGAACTACAAGACGTTTATTGGATAATAATGAAATCTCTACTAAAGAAGAATTTAGAAGTTATCTTAAAGATAAATTCACGAAAAGTGTGGAGAACACACCAGAAAACATAAAATTATATCCTATAGAAAATTTTGAAGAAAAGAAAATCCCTAAAAATTTATTTGATGATTTTGAAACAGAACTAATTGAAGATATAAATAATACTGAAACAGAAAGTGATTATTTAAAGCGATTCTCTGATTATTGGAAGAATCTTGAAAAAGCAAAACATACCCAACTAAAGGTTTTTGATAAAAAAATTGAAAAAGCAAAAATTGATTTGATTGAGATTAAAAAGAAAATTAATAAAACGAGTAACTATTTAAAAAACTTAAATATGACGATGGAAATTGAAATAGATTTTTTGAATATTTTAATTAAAGGTATAAAAAAAGAAGAGTTTATTTTTAATAAAAAGATGTCAAAACCTAATAAAAAAACGGCAAATGAATTAAAAAGAAAATTTGAAAAATTCATAAGTGAGATAAAAAAAGAAGCAAAAAAATTTCAAATTAATTTTAATGATAAATCATCTATAAGAAAAATAAGTCTTGAAATAGAGGATTTTGTTAACAGTAATAAAAAAAATATTTATACAAGAAAACAACTTAACAAGTATTGGTTCAAGGATAGTAAGTATCGTGAAAAAAATTATAGTAGAGATTTAGAGCTTTGTTCAATTGCAAGTGATTCTATTATTAAATCAATAACAAGCGCATTTAAAGCAAAGATAAGAAAAATTACTAATGATTTTGAGATTAATAACAGAAACAAAAAAAAAGAATTTAATATTAAAATAAATAAAACTAAAAAGTTACTTGAAGATTTAAGAAATGATAAAATAAAATATTTAAGTGAGAAAAGAAAATTATCACAAAGAATAAGAAATTATAATGAGACTGCAATTAAAGATATCGATAAAGCAAAAAAATATAAAGAAAAAATGTTAACTGCATATAAACAGGAAGAGAAAAGAATATATGAAGATATCAATTCCAAATCTTCAAACGCAGTAGATAATTTTTTCTCACTTATGCAACTTACTTTGGAAAACAAAAGAATGATAGAAATCGTTGGAGGTATTGATGAATAAATCCAGTAAAATTGCCAATGAATCAAAAAAACAATTAGAAATCCTCATTAAAGAACTTTTTGCTAGAGAAATAATTGATTCAAATAATAAATTAAAAACAGAAATTGAAAATCATAAAGAAAGCATAGGTCAAATGTTGAAAAAAACAGATACTGAGATTGATACAAAGATGAATAAATTGTTAAAAAAAAATAAGGAGCTAATAGAAGACTATGAAAAGAAAAGTGAAGAATTATTTAATATTTTAAAAAATACAAAACGAAAAATAATTACAAATAATGAGGTAACAAAACGAGATTTCCAAAAAATTATTTTTAGTTTTGATGAAACCCATAAAATACTATTAGAAAATCTAAGCAAAAAAAATTATGATACTATTGAACAAATCAAAAATGACTTTAAAATAATAACGGATAATTTTCAAGCAAAAGTTAATTCTTTTGAAACTATTATTAATAATGATTTCATTAAATTAAAAGAAAACCAAGAAAACCTAATTAAGTCGGCACAAACTGAGTTTATTGATGTTCTTGAAAACGTAAATAATTCTCAATCTGATATAAATAAAAAATTTTCTATTCTTTCTGAAACTTTTATTGTATTAAATGAAAAAATTCTTTCATCTGATTCAAAGACAAACAAATATTTTAAGTTTAATTTTTATTTTGTAGCAATTCAATTTATCATTTGGTTAGCTGTATTTATAAAATTGTTTTTCTTTTAATTGTTGTATGAAGTACTTAGTTGTAATAATAAATAGAGTGAAAGTAAAAAATGCCACTAACAAAACACTCCACATTCAAATTGAGAGAAAAGCAGGAAGAACGTGGCAGTGCCCAAACATTATTTCGAAAGCTCATCTGCATAATCAAAATTTCAAAGTCAATTGTTGTATTGGCTTATATGATTTGCGATGGCAATCGAGAATACCATATTTATCGAGAGCAGCAATATGTTCTTTTGTGGGATATCCTTTATTCTGTTTAAAATTATATTGCGGGAATTTTTCATGAAGCTCTATCATGAGTCGGTCTCGTGTTACTTTTGCCAGAATTGATGCTGCGGCAATAGAGGCTATTTTAGCATCGCCTTTCACAATTGCTTTAGAGAATCCAATTAACTTTTTAGGTATTTTATTCCCATCTATCACACAGAGATCCGGTTTTACTTTGAGAGATAGAACAACTTCTTCCATCCCGTATAAAGTAGCTTGCAGGATATTTATATCATCAATTATCTCAGGTGAGACGATCTTAATTTTCCAACAAACAGCTTCTTTGATAATTATATTATACAGTTCTTCTCGTTTCTTTTCACTCAGTTTTTTCGAATCATTAAGTCCGGGTATTTTTTTATTCATATTTAGAATCACAGCAGCGACTACAACCGGACCTGCAAGCGGACCACGACCGGCTTCATCAACTCCGGCAATAATTCCGAATTCTTTAGAAAAGATTCTTTCCTTTTTATATAAAGGCATTATTTTTCCAGAACAAAGAATAAACGTGAGAAATTGGATTCAAGTATTTTTGGATCGTGATCTTTAAGATTTTCTTCATAACCGATGTGGTAAATTCCCTTTAATTTGAATTTGGTTTTTTTTATCAGTTCTAATAAATCGTTAACTTTAAATATTTTTTGCTTATGTTCTTCATCATATCTGGCAAACACAAATCCCTTTTTCTTAAAAAATGTGAGTTTAGATGTCTGGGTATTGTCGGAAGGTTCAAAATCACTTTGATGTATAAAAAGATCATCTTGAACCTGCTCAAGGTTAATGAAACCGTTAAAGTTCTTTTCACAATTTCTCAGGGTTGTAATATCGAAAATAAAGATTCCCTTTTCAATCAGTGTATTATGAACATTTTTAAGTAACAGATCTACTTCATTTAGATTAGATAAATAATTCAAGCTGTCAAAAAGCAAAAGGGTAAGGTCATATTTTTGTGTTGGAAGCTCATCCGTCATTTTTTTTAATTTCAGGTTTGGAGGGAAGGGTTTCTCAGAAGCTATTTTAAGCATATTCGGGGAAATATCGGAAGCATCGACCTTGAGTCCTTTCTTAACCAATAACGAAGAAATATTTGCAGTTCCGCAGGCAAGTTCCAAAATTCTGTTGGGGCTTTTACCGTATGTTTTATTATATTGTGATAAGATAAAATCCACCCAGTTTTCATAACCGACATGTTCCATATATTTGTCGTAATATTCAGCAAAGATCCTATAGTTATTATTTGTATGTTTTTCGTGTTTGGAGATCATTTTTTCTGCAAAACTTACAGCTTGTAGAAGGCTCTTTTCCGAAGCGATGCCTTTTCCGGCAATATCGTATGCGGTGCCGTGATCTACCGATGTGCGAATGAACGGCAGTCCGAGTGTAACATTTACACCCTCATCGGCAGAGATCATTTTAAACGGGATCAGCCCCTGATCATGATAAGCAGAAATTATCATATCATAAGAAGTTGCTTTTGCAGCAAAGAAAGTATCAGCAGGAAAAGGACCATCGATGTGAATATCTTCTTCTTCTAATTCCTGCAAAACTTTAGCAATAAGTATATCTTCATTTCCAAAAGCTCCATTTTCGCTGGCATGAGGATTTACACCCAGCATTGCAATTTTTGGATTATGTATCATTTTATTTGTTTCTTGATAGATCAATCGGAATTTAGGTTTTAATGATCTTGAAGTAAGATATTTTGATACATCAGAAACAGCGATATGAGTGGAAAGAAGGGAGAGATTAAAATGTGGACCCCAGAATGACATGATCACATTTTTAGTATTAGAACTCGATGCGAAGAATTCAGTGTGTCCAATAAAATTTGGATGTGTATGGCGAATCGCATCTTTACTTACAGGTGCGGTAACAACAGCTTCAAGTTGCCCGGAATTAAGATTTTCAGCACAATGGGAAAGTATTTCATAAGCAATCTTTCCGCTTTGGGCAGTTGGTTTTCCCTGCTCAATATTCTTGCTGTCGATCTCAATCCAATAAATGTTTTCAGGGGAAGCAGCTTCCGTAATATTAATGATTTTTACAATTGAATTGCCATCATTGAATAGTTCGAGTTTTCCATAAACTATAAAAATTATATCTTTTCTTAATTTTAGAAATCTAATAGCTTTTGAAGTGATTTCTGGTCCAATTCCAGCCGGATCACCCGTTGTAATTGCGATTTTTTTCATATCTCCTCTCTTACTTCAAGTTTACACCTATGTAATTTTCCCCAAAAAAACACTCTATTTGTCAATTTATTTGTTGTCATAAAAGTATTAAAAAATAATTTAGTAACGCAAAAAGAAATATAATTGTAAAATTTGACATTAATAAAAGGTGGAGATTATGAATAGAAACCCTGTAGTTGCGGGTAGTTTTTATCCGGGAGATTCAGATATTCTTAATAAACAGATCAACCAATATTTGAAACAAGCAATTATTAAAGATGATCAAAGAGATGTATTGGGAGTGATATCACCCCATGCCGGATATGTATATTCGGGGCAGTGTGCAGCATTCGGTTTTAATGCGTTGAAAAAGAAGGATTTTGATCTCGCTGTGATCATTGCGCCAAGTCATAGATTTGCAGATTTTGATTTTTCAATAGATGATTGTGATGAGTATTTAACTCCTTTGGGTGGAGTTAAGGTTGCAAAGGATATTGTTAATGAATTGAAAAATAAATACAATATGGGAACAAATTATTATGCCAATAATATAGAGCATTCTCTGGAAGTGCAGTTACCCTTTTTACAGCAAATAAAACCGGATGCAAAGATAGTTCCAATATTATTGGGAGCGCAAAGTCCTGAAAACAGCAGGCGGCTATCCATTATTCTGGCAGAATATTTCAAAGACCGATTAGACAGCACAGTATTCATTATCAGCAGTGATCTGAGCCATTATTATGAAAGTGAAACAGCAACCAAAATGGATACAAAAATAGGTGAGAATCTTGAAAATATGGATATTAACAAAATGGAAGATGATCTGCAATATGGCAAAATAGAAGCTTGCGGTATAGGAGGTATTCTAACCTTAATGTATCTTGCAAAAGAGCTTAATTATACTGGAATCACAAATTTGGATTACAGAAATTCCGGTGATGTAAGTGGTGATTATAAGCAGGTTGTTGGCTATATCTCGAGCTGTGTGTATAAATAATTTGACAAGAAAAGCAAAAATTCGGATTTTGCTTTTTGAAGTAAGCGGGAGTAGCTCAGTGGTAGAGCTCTACGTTGCCAACGTAGTTGTCGCGAGTTCGAATCTCGTCTCCCGCTCCATTCTATATAGTGGCGACATCGCCAAGTGGTAAGGCAAAGGTCTGCAAAATCTTTATCCCCGGTTCGAATCCGGGTGTCGCCTCCAATATGTGTGTTCTGAGTGACTAATTTCTTGCCGGAGTGGTGGAATTGGTAGACACAAGGGACTTAAAATCCCTCGACCTTCGGGTTGTGCCGGTTCAAGTCCGGCCTCTGGTACCAAATAGAAACGCTAACCTTTCTGGTTAGCGTTTTTTATTTTATTAATATTACAGATTTTTTTTAATATTATTGACAATTAAATATGTAAAAAAAAAGTACTAAAAAAAATAATCAGGATAAATTGGAAGAAAATGAATCAAAATTCACGAAAGACATTAAAGCATTATATTCATCTTCGCTTAGGCGGCGGGAATTTTTTTGCAATTCTAAAATCGATGTTCGTTAAATCGTTTCAGGCAAAAACAGCTAAAGAGTTTTGGAATTATTGGAATCCCGTGTTTGGTTATTATATGTTGTTCTATTTTTACAAACCATTAACAAATAAGGTTCCAAGAGCAGTACGAGTGATTGTAACGTTTACTGTCTCCGGCTTTTTCCTACATGACCTTATATTTTGGTGGCCTTTTTGCTGGATAATAGCTTATAAAACTCATTTTCCTTTGGGAACGGTATGGTTTCTGTTTCTTGCTATTTTAATGTTAATATTAGAAAAAATAGGTTTTAGTACTGAAAGATATTCACAGGGAATCCGTGTATTGACAAATCTTTTTTATCTAAGTATTTCACTTGGGCTAACTCTATTAGTATCGGGCGGTATTAAGTTACTCATTTATTATTGTTGATCTAATATTGTATTTATTGGAATAGCAAGTTTGTTCATTTTAATCCTTCTTTCTGATTTCATTTTTTTACTCCTATTATTTTGCGACTATGAACGCTAAGAAACGCGAAGATTGCTTATGTTTTCCTTCGTGTTTCTTCGTGAAATTCGTGGTTTTTCTTTTGTTTCATAAAATATTTATTGTTCGGTGTGCCGGGAAGCGCATCGACGTGTATCATCCCGATTATTAATTTTTTCTTTTGGAATTTTTTTATAAAGCTCATTTTTCTCTCCTATTATTTTGCCACTAAGAACGCTAAGAAACGCTAAGATTGCTTATGTTTTTCTTCGTGTTTTTTCGTGAAATTCGTGGTTTTTCTTTTGTTTCTTAAAATATTTATAAATAAGACCATAACTTGCGAGTCCCAATGAAGTTGCAACTATTCCCATATACAATTCATCCACATTCTGCCAGAATCCGGGTAAACTAATATTACGCCAGATGCTAACTGTGATAATACCGAGAATACTGGCAAAAACAAATTGGCGATCTTTGATCTTTCCGGGAAAAATATATCCGTAAAGAACGGGAAGGAGCAGGCAACTGGCAGAATAACTTCCCAGTGTTTTCCAAACCGCTTTAATATTCCCATCAAAAACCACACCCATCACCACGGCGATTATTCCAACTGCAATTATTCCCAATTTATGCATATAAATTTTACCTCTATATTTTTTGGGCATCATATCGAAAGAAACGGTTGTTCCGGCAATGAAAAGGTATGAATCTAAAGTTGAAAGAATTGTCGCCAGAATTCCTGCCAAAACCAAACCCCTAATTCCATTTGGCAGAATTTGAAGCGCATAGATCAGATAAGCTTTATCGGAAGCAGCTTCCGGAATTACTGCTCTTGCATACATTGCTCCGGTCGTTGTGCAAATATCAAAAAGTATCCAGATAATTGTGGAAACAAGAATACCTCTTTTTGCTATTTTGGAACTCTTCGCAGCAAAAACTCTCTGATAAAAATTGGGATCGACCAAAGTGGATAGAGCAATGAATCCCCAAACCAATGTGGTCGCAATGCTCTCTCCGCCGGTAAGGGTGAAATGAGCAGCCGGAAGATTTGCTTTTAAGAAACTGATCCCACCAAACAATTTATAAGAAAATACAAGAATTAAAAATACACCGAGACACATCACAAAAAATTGTATTATATCGGAAAAAACGATAGCTCTGAAACCACCATAAAGTGTGTAAAGAACTACAATCGTAACGCCAATTATCATACCTTGTAAAAATGAAATTCCAAATAATGCCTGAATGAGAAGTCCTAAACTAATAACGTAAGCAATCGGCAATACATTGAAAAAATTGAAAACTGCACTCAGCTTTCCAGCTCTCCGTCCGAACATCTGTTCTATAAGGTCGGGAAGTGTAACTGCTTTATATTTAGCAACTTTATGTACAATGAAGAAAGCAAATAAAATATAGGAAATATACCAGAAAAATCCCTGAGTTACAAAATTGAATATTCCCTGCTCAAAGGCGATTTTTGTTACACCAAAAATTCCACCATACCACGTGGCGACCAGAGTTGCCACAAACATTGGAAGAGTGAGTTGCCTTCCCATTAACAATAGTTCCAAAAAGCGAATTTCTTTATTATCCGAGGTATTTCTTTTCTTTAATAATTGTCCGTAAATTACGGATGCTAAAGTTAAGACTAAAATTCCAAAAAAAACATACCAATCCAATTTGCTCAAGATTGTTTTATAATCTACAGTTAATTCCAATTACAACTCCTTTTCCGGCATTATCCGATAAGTCTGAGGGTCGAGTGATATTCACTTCTCAGCACAAGATTCTGCTCCCCTGTTATTGTTTGTGAGATTTTGAGAGGTTGAAGATAAGTCAAATTATTTTTAATATTGAAACCCTGAAAAAGTCTCTTTCAATGATTTTGGAGAATTGACTCTTTCAGGGTCGAAATGTATTAAAACCTGAATGTACCCTTGTCAAAGGTAGGCGAACCTTGAAAGCGTCAAGCGGGAAGAAGTTTGAATCCTCTTGTCTCCAAGCTTCAGCTTGGAGACAAGATTATCCGATTTCCAAGCGGTGAACAGTGAAATAAATAAAACAGATTTCACGTCCTAAAGGCTTGAAAACCAGTATCTCAAAGAATCTCATATTTTGACTCTTTCAGGGTTGAAATGTATTTAAACCTGAATATAACCATGTCAAAGGCAGATAAACCTTGAAAGTGTCAAGCGGGGGAGAAGTTTGAGATAGAGACCTTTTCAAGATTAAGTAAAAAACATTTGACACAAAAAACAAGGTAAAGATTTTCTCCTTTATAAGATCTTTAGAAAATTAAGTAATCTGATTTAGGGGTGCTGAAGTAATTATACTAACGCTGAGAATATACCCTTGAACCTGATCCGGATAATGCCGGCGGAGGAAATATTAAGAAAATGATAGTTTATTAGATAAACCACATTCCGGTATTCCGCTGGGATGTGGTTTTTTCTTATTTGCAATCTCTTTCCGAACTTTACGCCACGGCGCATAAATCCAGTTCGGAAAAGAAAGAAGTTTTAGACAAAATGGAAGCTTAACTTAAGATGTAGTCTTGAGTTAAGCTAAATCGTTTCAATTGGTTAGGTAACTTAAGTCAAGTCACTCGGCAGCTGCCGGAGAACTTAACTCAAGTTTTTACTGTTTACAAATATACTTTAATTGAAGTGAAATTAAAGTAAAAAGTCACCCTGAGTGTCCGCCAATTGCCGGATGTATCGAAGGGTAAAAGAAAAGATATATGAGGAGATAAAAATGAAAAAAATTATTAGCATTCTAATTGGATTAATTGTTTTCAGCAGCCTTGCTTTTGCTGATCAATTAATAGGAAAAGTAACAGATTCACAAACAGGAAAACCGATAGATCGGGTTCAAATTTATGTAGAAAACATAAACTTGTATGCGACTACAAACACAAATGGAAATTACAAGATCAGCTTTGTTAAACCGGCAATTTTCAAGATTGTTTTTGAACGTATCGGCTATGAAAAAAAAGTTGTGGAACACAACCCTTTTGACACTGCTGTTCTGAATATGCAGCTAACAAAAAAACCGCAGAAAATTTCAGGATTGAAAATATCAGCTACAAAAGCGGAAGATCGTAAAACTCCGGTAACTTTTACGAATATAACTCAGGAACAGGTCCTTCAAAACAATTTTGGACAGGAAATTCCAATGTTGATGGAAGATGTGCCGGGCGTATTTGCCTATTCTGATGCAGGTGGTTTGATTGGGAACGCATATCTTAAAATTCGTGGTTTCGATCAAAAACGGATTGGTGTGATGATCAATGGGATACCGCTAAACGACCCGGAAGATCACAATGTTTATTGGGTCAATATGCCTGATTTTGCAGAGAGCACATCCGATATACAATTCCAGCGCGGCGTGGGGAGTTCACTTTACGGGGTCTCAACTTTTGGCGGTTCACTGAATATGCAGACAGAAAGCTTTGCGAAAGAAAATAGAACAGAACTTTTTACTGCTTTTGGAAGTTATAACACTTATAAAGTCGGAATAAAAACAGCTCAAAAATTTGGGAAATACAGCACAAATATCCGCTTTTCTAAAATTGCTTCCGATGGATACCGTGATAATTCAGCTTCCGAACTCTGGTCTGTTTTTACAAATCTTTCCAGAATGGGTGAGAGATCGATTACAGAATTTAATTTTTATACAGGACATGAGCTTACACACGCAGCTTGGGAAGCTTCGGGAGATTGGCAATTGGAAGAGAATCATCAGCATAATCCTTACACTTATGAAAATTATGTAGATGATTTTTCCCAACCCCATTTTGAATTGCATCACAGTTATTTTCTGAATGAAATATCTGATGTAAAAAATTCATTTTTCTATATTTATGGAAATGGTTTTTATGAACAATATAAGGAAGGTCGTAATCTTTGGGAACACGGCTTAGTAGCGGAAAATAATGATGAAGAAGCAGACATTATCCGTCAGAAATGGGTAACTAAAAACCATTATGGCTGGGTTTCGCAATACAATTTACGTCACAATAAAGGAACTTTTACAGCGGGAACTTATCTCAGTATGTTCGATAGCGATCATTGGGGAGAGATAACAGAAGTGCTCGGTGCAGACACGCTTGGTATTGATTACAACAGCGGTCAGGATTATTATAATTATACCGGAGAAAAAGAATATTTAACCGCTTATATGAATGAAATATTCAAACCTGTTAACGATCTCTCAATTATGGTAAACCTGTATTTCCAACATATCAATTATCGTTTTGAACAATTGGAATCAGGTAATTTCAGCGGAGAATTTCTGAACGCTTATGAGGTGGACTACAATTTTTTCAATCCAAGATTTGGAGCTAATTATAATGTAAATGAGAATTTCAATATTTATGGAAACATCTCAATCTCACAAAGAGAACCTACCGATGATGAACTTTATGATACTTGGGACGGACCGGATGATCTGGGTGTGGCACCTCTTTTTACTGTTGCTGATACTGTGTTTACCGATGATGGAAATGTTGAGAAGATCAACTGGAGCGAACCTTATGTGAAAGAAGAAAAATTGCTGGATTATGAATTGGGAATTGGCTATACAGGCACAATTTGGAATTTGAAAGCAAATTTATATTGGATGAATTTTACCGATGAGATCGTTGCTTACGGCGGGGCGGATGACGATGGAAATCCTATTCGTGGTAATGCCGATAAAACTGTCCATCGAGGTGTGGAACTTTCTGCAAAAGTGCAGTTGCCAGCATATCTGGAATTATCCGGTAACTTCAGTTACAGTGATAATTATTTCGAAGATTTCATAATGTATGATTGGGGAGAGACAAGTGATCTTTCAGGTAATACGATCGCCGGATTTCCTGATATTATAAGTAACGGGAAACTTTCATTTAATAAAAGTAATTTCAACATATTTGCTCAATTGCAATATATTGGAAAACAATATTTGGATAATACTGAAAATGAAGATCGTACAATCGATCCGTTTAAAGTGTTTAATATCGGCGCAGTTATTAACATTGCAAAACTCTTTAGCAAAACCGATCTGCAATTGAATTTGAAAGCGAATAATATTTTGGATGAAGAATATGAAACTGCCGGATATTATGATCCGTGGGGCGGACAGGATTGGAGTGGTGCAAATTATTATTGGCCTGCTACGGGACGTAATTTTATGGTTGGGTTGAGATTGGGGTTTTAGGTGGTGTATTGGAATCCCTTGCAGTTCCCTTTTATATGAAATTGCGTTGCAATTTCTAAAAGGGAAACGTAGAGAAGCAAGAAGAATATTTGTAGGGGCAGATCATTGATCTGCCTTTATTCTTTAAAACCTTGCAAATGATGCATTGGCTTGAGAAACAAACGATACTGGAATTCTCTTGCCTGTCTAATGGTTAGAAACCTTTGCAATAATGTATCGGCTTTCAACTTGTTGAAAACGATACTGGAATTCTTTCTGCCAACTAATGGTTGGAGTTAGTGACCATTACGGAGGTCAAGACCATCCATAAGGTCTTATTTGTATGGGGCAGATCAGTGATCTGCCTTTTATTTTTAATTTTTGATTTCTAAACTAAAGACAAGCTCAGTTTTATAAATCGTGAATAACATATAGGGTAAATTTCTACACTCGATGTTTTCTTTTCTGCAAATAGTTGGGATTTTCTTAATTAGTTTGTCATCTCTTGATAACGTTTCTTCACAGATCAATACTACATTATTCCCATTACCTAATAACTCTAAACATAGAGCTATTAAATATAAATCTGCATATTTATCCTGATACTTATGGATCTCAGGCTCAATTAATAATATATCATTGCCCCAATATTTTTCATTACTTTTAATGTAATGTTCTTTGATTAAATCCTCGACTTTTGGAAACAGATATATAGATTCCAGTGTAACTTTTCGGATCTCTTTTTTTAATAAAATTGTTTCAGGATTATTTAACTCATTATAAACTTTATCAATAACATAGATTTCTTTATTAACTATCTTATTTAATATAAAATTATAAAGTTTGCGATTAATAGTATTTTCATCGTTTTTATCAAAATAGTAGTATCTTAAAAAATTAATCAAACTACTTGAATCGATAACTAATTTAGTAGACATTTAGTAAATCACCGCATCAATACTTTTTTTATCACTAATGTGTAAATAATCTCTTAATCTACTCTCGTTGATATTTCCTTCAAAATAATTGATTTTAACAATTTCTTTAAATAACTTTGATTCGATAGGTTTTTGAAAAGCTATTATCTTTTCCCCTTGTTCTTTAGCAATTTCTCTTTCAAGTTGTTTTTTAAATTTGTCTTGCAATCTATGTTGATCAGAATATGATTTTAACTCATCCATTTTTGCCTTGTAATCAACATCAGTAATTTTATTCTCAATTTTAAGTCTAGTATATAATGCTGAATGGCTTAAATATGTGTTTCTATAAAATTTATTAATAATATTTTTATGAAAATCATTGAGTGAAGTAGCTTTGTTTAATTCTGAGAAATCAGTATTAAATTTATCTACTAAAAAATAGAAAGAAAATGAATGACACCATTGCTCAACAGAATTATTTTGGATATACTGATTATCTGTTATATCATCAATTTCTTCATCATTTAAAAGATAATGAGCTAGCTCATGGAATAGAGTAAAAATCTCTCTTCTATAATTATCTTGTCGTTTAATAACAATTATATGTGGTGAAATGTGGAATCCATTAAAACTTGCTTTATTTATTTTATTCCAAGTCTCAGTGAATTCGAATACAAATATGTTTAAATCTTCTAGAATTCTCATTGAATTTTTAAGAAAATCTCTTTCGTTATTAGAAGGTAATATTCTCTTTTCTTCAACTAAATATTGTTCAATTTTATTAAATTCAGCTCTTACTTCACGTGCTACTTGTCGAGGATTACAATTAACATTATAAGTTTTAAGTATCCTTTTTAAATCAATATTAATAAATTTGCATAATGTTAGTATTTCAGTTTTCAATTCTTCATATTTATTTACAACTTTCTTTGATTCAAAATCTAATTCTGTATTAAATGTATCTTTTCTAAAGAAGATGCTGCTTTTATCGGATCTTGGTAAATTTCTTCTTGAAATATACCATGTTAAACCTTTATCAAAAGTTTTATTGATAAGTTTCAATACATCTAGGCTAATATCAGTT
This sequence comes from Candidatus Cloacimonadota bacterium, assembly GCA_030600585.1. Lineage (GTDB taxonomy): Bacteria > Cloacimonadota > Cloacimonadia > Cloacimonadales > TCS61 > Tenebribacter. Next base: position 96,614 of record JAUVLU010000002.1, read on the forward strand.
TCTTTATTTAAGACATGTTCTAATTCATGTGAAGTAAATATATGTCTTTTCCTTTTAGCGTGAATTAATTCAATGAATTCATCATGGTTTAGATTATATAAATTCATAAGATATTTTATTCTTTCTGGATTCAATTTGAACGATATATTATTATTTTTCATTTTATATATTATTTCAACAGCATTTCCTTACAATTTCTAAAAATAGATTTGATTTTTTTTCGTCAAGAATTTAATCTAATCTTTTCCCGAATTCTCTGTGCTCTCCGTGTCTCTGTGTCTCTGTGTTGAAAATTTTACTGATCTTAACTCTACGCTGTGCTGTAAAGTCAAGTACAACCATACAATCTTCTCGTTAATCCTGTTAATCCTGTCAAAATAATTCTGTCGATAATTATCTTGTCCAACTGATAACACTTCCGGCATAAAAAGGTTGTATCATTCCGGGTTTGAGTTCGATAAGTAATGCACCATTTTTATCAATTCCTATTGCCCTTCCCCTAAAAGTATCGTAATCTGTATCTAATTCGATTTGAAGTCCTTTCAATAATGAATGCTGATTGAAATATTTTACATCAAGTTCTCCCTCAATAAAATTTGGAAGAGCGGAAGCAAAACCATCAAAAATATGGGTTAAGATACTTTTATTATCCACTAAGTTATCTAATTCAATTTGCAGGGAAGTTGCATTTGGCGCAAGATTTACATCGAATTCTTTCACGTTTGTATTCATGCCGATCCCGATAAGATGATATTTCCTACTATTGAGATTATTGGAAAGGATACCGCATAATTTTTTATCATTCAAATAGATATCATTTGGCCATTTAATTTTAAGTTTTTCTCTAATTTGTGGGAATAGATCGCAAAGTGCTTTATGGATGGATATTCCCGTGAAGATCGTGAGATTGGAAGAGACAGAAAATCCATAAAGACCTGCGGTCATCCAGATACCGCCAAGTGGTGAAAACCATTTATTCTTATTACGACCAATGCCGCCGCTTTGCTCATCCGCTATTACAAGAAAGTTTCCTTGAGCGGTTTGATCTTTAATCAGTTTTATGGCTTGTTTGGATGTACTAACACTTTTTTTGAAAAGATATATTTCATCGAATAATGGATGTTTAAAATCTTTCATTGTAACCTCATTTCATTTCTACCCGAGATTCTTCGTGAGAAACTTCGGAAAGTGCGATAATTTTGTGTTTCCAAACGGGGGTTTGGAAACAAGTAAAAAAGAAACAACACGGTTGTTTCACTCCAAAGTTAAATTATCAACATTGCATCGCCGTAACTGAAGAAGCGGTATTGTTCATCAACAGCTATTTTGTATGCGTTCATTATATTATCATAGCCTGCAAAAGAAGAAACCAGCATCATTAATGTGGATTCGGGCATATGAAAATTTGTGATCAATCCGTCGATGATCCTAATTTCTTTGCCCGGATACAGGAAAATATCCGTCCAATGTGAGCCGCTGTTAAGCATTCCATTTTCAGTAAAACTTTCCAGAGTACGGGTTGTTGTTGTTCCAACTGCAATAATACGTCTGCCATTTTTCTTTGCTTGATTGATCTTTACTGCAACTTCTTGTGCTATCCGGCAGTGTTCACTATGCATTACATGATCTTGAATGTCATCAGTTTTTACCGGACGGAAGGTTCCTAAACCAACATGCAGAACAACTTCTAAAATTTCAATGCCCTTCTCCCTGATCTGCTGCATAAGCGATTTTGTGAAATGCAGTCCGGCAGTTGGAGCCGCAACAGATCCCCGTTTTTGTGCATAAACAGTCTGATAGGTCTCTTTATCTTTATTAGTCGATTCTCTTTTTATATAAGGCGGAAGCGGTACATTCCCGATGTTTTCAAGAATATCCCAGAAATTTCCTTCCCAATAGAATTCTACAATTCTTTTTCCTTCTTCTGCATGATCAACTATCTTTGCTTTAAGCTCATTATTGAAAGTTACCTCAGCACCGATCTGTAATCTTCGCCCGGGTTTTACCAGACATTCCCAGCGGTTTTCAGTTTTTTGTTCCAAAAGAAATATTTCAACTTTTGCGCCGGTACTTTTTATTCCGAACAAACGCGCCGGAATAACTTTTGTATTATTAACCACCAGAATATCCGATGGTTGCAGGTGATTAATGATATTGCTGAACTTCTCATGCTGAATCTTTCCCGATTCTTTATCTAAGACAAGCATTCTGCTTTCAGAACGCATATCTTTTGGATGCTGAGCGATGAGTTCAGCAGGGAGATCGTACCGGTAACTACTTTTTTTGGTAAGGGATATTTTCTGCATCATTCAATATTGCCTTAAAACTTCCAAAAACTATTTTACTGCTCATTTTCACGGGGATTTTATATTCATCGGCTGTTAACCAGACGAGAATTTTTCCAGTCTGTTTAAATATTGCATCACCTTTTAAAATTGGTTCAACCACAAAACATTTCTTATTTCCAAAAATGGTTTCTATTTCTTCTATTCTATGAACGATCACATCGGCAGGATAATTTCTGCCATCGGCGGTTACGTTTATCGTCAAAGTATCTCCAACAGCAAATTCCTGCATTCTCATGTAATATAAAGCGCTGAGAATATCCTGTGTGTCGGAAGGGATTTCCATTCTCTTTTCTTTGAATTTCTTGGTTTTGCGTCCGAATTTTGTATAGATCGTGAAATTCTGTTCAGGATAATAAAAATGGATCCTGTGCTGACGGTAAGAACCTTCGCGTAGTTTTTTTGTGAATCTGAGAGTAACATGTTTGTTCCTATCCCAGATAGATTCAATATGGTCACGAACTTTGTAAATATTATCGAAGAAGGAATTTGTTTTTGCAAGTGATTCTATTTTGTAACATTCTGTTGAGTCTTTATAAATGTGAGAACTTATCTGCAATGTCGCTTCTCCGGCTTTAATAAATCCGTATTTGATATCGAAGGTTAGTTTCTCACCGAGTTCGAATGCGGATAATTGAATGCCGATAATCACAATGAGTGGAATCATTAATTTCTTTAACATTAAAATTCCTCTCGACTTCCCATACTCAAGCTTTGATTTTGTTCTCCAAAACCAATATCAAATCGTACATTCAATCTATCATTCATCAGGAAGGATATTCTCAAACCGGCACCATAAGAGAGTTTTAACCCATTCATCGAAAATTCTTCCATACTTCCTGCAACTTCTCCGGTTTCCAAAAATGCTGCAAATCCAAATCTTTCCAGTAACGGATCTGACCATGGGAATATTCTATTTTCAATTCGGAAAACAATTGAATGTCGATCGATGAATTTATTGGCCGTAACAGCTCGCATGTTATCATTTAGATATGACATCTTATGGAACGGAACTTCATCTGAAACGGTTGAAAAATAACCTTGTAAAGCCAATATTTGACTGGGGAAAATTGAAAAATAGTGTCGAAGATCTATCTCGTTACGCATAAAGCTGTAATCACTTGCAAAAATATCCGAGAATAAAACAGATCTAAAATTATATAAACATCCATTTTGCGGATAAGTATCCGAATCACGTTTATCATAACTAATGCAAAATCCCATTCCCGAGATCATATTGTCTTCACTGCCGGGGATATTCCCAATTGCAAGTAATCCGCCTTCTTCCAACTTTTGTATTTGAAAATGTGAGAACTCATAAATAATGGCAGCCTGCCAGGTTTCGGTTATTCTTTTCTTTATTTCAATATCAACATCAAATTCTCGTTTTGTATATTTCTCTTCTACACCGGAAAGATGTTCATTTCCAATTCCATAAAATGTGCTGGGCCAATGTTTGAATTTTGTGTTAGTTAAAATTGTGTATTTACCATTTGCAAAATGAATTTCCGGCATAAAATTAATTGAATATTGTTTATTTTTGCTGACTTCGGCTGAAAAATATATCAGGTTTTTCTGGGAAGTAGAATCATTCTTAATGCTGTTATACCGCAGATAGGCAAGTCCTCCTGCATGTATTCCGGTTTCGTTGGAATAGCCAAGTGCTGGATAAACAACATATTCAGCTTTTGCAAGAAGAAGTTGGCAAATTATCAGCAATAATATAGTAGTTGTGAATAATTTCTTCATTAATTAAATTTTACCGCCGGTTATAAAGAATTCCTCGCCGGTAATATAAGAATTATCTTTGGAAAGAAGGAATTCACAAAGTCCAAAAATATCCTGGAAGGAAGCGCAGCGTTTTAGCGGGATGTCTCTTAACTTTTCTTTATAATATTCCTGGCGAAACTTACGGTAACTTTCTGAGAATTGGCTGTCATCTGTCTTGATAGGTCCGGGAGAAACAGTATTTACTATAATATTATTGGTTGCTTCCTCAGCGGCAAGTGTTCTGCCAATGTTAGCTATACCGGCTTTAGAAGCTGCGTAAGCAGTTCCTTTTGGAAGACCAATACGAGAAACATTAGAGCCGAAAAGTACGATCTTGCCATTTTTGTTTTCTTTGAAATATTTTAGTGTAGTTTTTAGAATATTGAATGTTCCAAAAAGATTTGCATTAATTGTACCTTTCCAAATTTCAGGATCGGAATCGGCAAGAGATTTAATAGTATGACTTCTTGCAGTTGCAGTGTGAATCAGGCGATCAGGCTTCCAATCTGTTTCTGATATAATTTTTTCCAGTTTGGCACTGAGCATTGAATAATCAGTCAGATCAACTTGTAATAATTTAATTCTATCAGAATGATCTTTGACTAATTTTTTTATACGATGATCGTTCTTGTGAATAATAAGGATCAAATTGTCACCGAGTTCATAGTATTTCTTTGAGAAATATGAACCTACATTTCCATTTGCGCCTGTAATTATAATTGCATTTTTTTTCATAGATGTTACTTTTTTTTATCGATCTTATCGGTTGATTTCAAAATAATATCTATAATTTGATGTGCTACGGAAAATTTATTTCCGATAAGTTTAATTTCTATTCCTTCTCCCAAAACAAGAATTTCAGTATCATTTTTACCTGCAACATTCAGATTGTTCGCACAAATGAAATTCAGCTTTTTCTTTCTGATCTTTTGAAGAGCATTTTCTTTAATGTTTTCAGATTCAGCAGCAAATCCGACCAATATTTGATCTTTGGTTTTCCTTTCGCCGAGTTCCATTAGAATATCTTTTGTTCTCTTTAATTCAAGGTTCAGATCGTTAGATTTTTTAATTTTCTGTTTGGATGGATTGGCAGGAGTGAAGTCAGCAACTGCGGCTGTCATGAAGGTGATATCGGAATCTTTATAATCTTGAATAACAGAATTATACATTTCTTCTGCTGATACTGTTTTTATTGAATCCATATATTCAGGAATTTTTTCGCTGATAAATGAATGGATGAATTTAACATGAGCTCCTCTAATATGTGCAGCTCGAGCCAGTGCCAATCCCATTTTACCGGTAGAATAATTTGTGATAAAACGCATGGGATCAATTTCCTCACGGCTTGCACCGGCAGTTATCAATACATTCTTACCGGATAGATCTTTTGAATATTTGAGATACGTTGCAATATGGAAAATTATTTCTTCATTCTCAGGATAGCGTCCTTTTCCATCGTAACCGCAGGCAAGTTTACCAAATTCAGGTTCCATGAAAAAATAACCTAAAGCAGAAAGTTTTGTAATATTTTCCTGAACTATCGGGTTTTCATACATGTGTACGTTCATAGCCGGAACAAATAATACAGGAACCGTTGCAGCCATTATAGTTGTGGAAAGCAAATCATCTGCAATACCGTAAGCTGTCTTCCCAATTATATTTGCAGTTGCCGGAGCAATGACAATTATATCAGCCCAATCTGCCAGCGAAATATGCTCGATATCAGCCTCAGCATCGAACATTTTGGTAATGACTGGCTGATGCGTGATCGATTTGAATGTAATAGGGCTGACGAATTCACACGCATGGGCAGTCATTATTGTTTTTACTTCTGCACCCATTTTTGTGAGCTTGCCGGCAAGGTCAACTGCTTTGTAAGCTGCGATCCCACCGGTAATTCCCAATAAAATCTTTTTATTCTTAAGCATCTTTAAACTCCGTAATCTTAAGTTAGCAAAAAATTTGCCATTAGCTTTTTTGTAAAGTTATTTATTGACTATATTTATGTGATATTAATAACTTTAACAGCAAAAAAAAAATTGTGAGGAACTTATGAAAAACTTGATAATTCTTATTATGATATTTATAGTCATAAATATTACTTTAAGTGCAGAAGATGATCTTTCCGGCAGTCTTACAAATTTGTATCAAGATATTGGGGAAGCATACACAAACCCGATTGTAACAGGTTTTGGAACAACGATAAATAGTGGCTGGTATCATGATTCTGCACGTGAAATAAATTTCGGGTTAGATCTGGAATATGGAATTGTTGTAATGGGCTCGTTCTTTCCTGAAAGTGCAAAAACTTTTGAGTCAACTGGAGATATTAAGTTTGGCAGGAATGATGCAGAAACGCTCACAACTTTTCTTTTTGGCGATTCTCTAGAGTTTATTCAAGAATATTTGATAGAAACAATAATGGCACAAAATATTGAAGTTGGAATATCAGGACCTACAATAGTTGGATCAGCAGAGGATAGTATTTACATAGTTTTTCCTGAGCAGGATTTTATAATTATCGACCCTGAAACAGGAGATGAAATACCGATTACGGTTCCGGAGCAGATCATTGTTATTCCGGTTGGAGGCGTATTAGAAGAACTTACAATTCTTCCATATTTTACAACCCAATTAAGTGTTGGCACAATATATGGAACAAAATTGATCTTCCGTTTTATTCCAATTTCCGATAGCGAAGACGAAATGGGAGATTTCGGATATTTTGGAATTGGTATTCAGCATAATCCTAATTCCTGGCTGCATAAAGATCTGCCAGTTGATATTTCGGCATCTTTGTTTACGCAAAAGCTTTCAATCGGTGATATCCTTACTGTTGAATCTACAGCTTTTGGAATTAATATAAGTAAAACATTGGGTTATAAATGGTTGAATTTTACTCCTTACGGTGGTGTTTTACTGGAAAATACAATAACAAAAGTTAAATATGATTTTAATTACGTGAATTATAATAATGAGCCGGAAGTTCATAAGATCAGATTTGAGATTGAAGGCGAGAACACGGGCAGAATAACGATTGGCGGAAGTTTCAGAATTGCTTTTATTAATGCAAATATAGATTATAATATTGGGGAATACAAATCTATCAGTGGTGGTTTGGGTTTTGCATTGACTTTTTAGAGTAGATTTCAAAAAGTTTGACAGAAATAAATTCAAAATTAAAAAAACGTAAGAATTTAAAATAATAAGGAGGAAAAATGAAAAAAGTGTTTTTAAGTTTATTATTAATAGTAATGGTCACAGTTTTGTTTGCTGATGTTCAAGAGAAACTGGAGCAATTTGGAAAAGATAATGGTATAATGTATGTGGAGCCTTTAGTAACTGCATTTGGAACAACAATGAATACCGGGCTTTTCAATACCGCCGAGGTGCTCAAGCCATTTGCTTTTGGTTTGAATGTGAATATGATGGCTGCATTTGTACCTAAGGAAGATAACACATTTACAGCTATTAGACCGGATCTTTTTATTGTGCATCCAATTACTGGTGACACAATTTTTGTTTATACTGATCCAGAATTAGTATCAGCAACCATATTTGGAGACAAAGACGAGGGTGCAAATTTTGTTCACAACTCTCTTCTTAATGATATTCCAGGTTTAGATGCTAACCAATTAGATATATCTTTACCAGGTGGTACAGATCTGCCGGTGGTTCCATTCTTAATGCCGCAGTTCAATCTAGGTTTACCTTTTGGAAATGAGATAATGATTCGCGGTTTTCCTAAAGTTGAAATAAATAAAGAAATTGGTGATCTTGGTTTTTGGGGTGTTGGTTTAAAGCACAGTGTAAGCCAATACATTCCACTTATCCCAATTGATATAGCAGTTCAAGCTGCTTACCAAAATCTTTATATTGGTGATCTTCTTACATTTTCAAATTTCAATGCTAATCTTGAGGTTAGTAAGAAACTTCTGATGTGGACACTTTATACCGGAGTTGGATATGATAAAACAAATGTTACTGCTGAATATGATTATACTTACAAAATTGTGAATCAGGAAAACGAAATTGAAGAAGTTGAACAGAAGATCAAATTCGATGTTGACGGTGAAAATGAAGTTAGAGCAACAGCCGGTATTCGTTACAGCCTACTTCTGCTTAAACTCTATGCAGATTATACAATAAGTAAATATTCGGTGTTCAATGCTGGAATTGGGATTTCATTTTAGTGGAATTTGATAAAGTAATAATTTCGCGAAAAAGTATAAGAAGTTTCCAGAATAAAGAAATCCCTGAAGAGGTCTTAAATGATATTATGGAGGCAGCTCGGCTGTCTCCATCTTTTCAAAACAGACAATGCTGGCAGTTCGTAGTTGTACAAAATAAGAATATCATTAAAGATCTGGCGCTTAGAAGTGGAATGATCAGCAAAGTTAATTTCTTTATCAAAGATGCTCCTGTAGTTATTATTGCTTGTGCCGATCCTGCAAAAAGCGGGACAATGAACAAACAAAATTATTATCTGGTCGATACTGCAATTGCTTTTCAACAGATGATGCTTTCCGCCTGGAATTATGGAATTGGAAGTTGCTGGCTGGCTGCTTTTAACGAACAGAAAGTCCGTGAAATACTTAATATTCCCCCCAATATTAGAGTTGTAGCTCTAAGCCCTTTTGGTTATCCTAAAGAGAAGGAAACACTTTACGGAAAAACTGTAAAAATGTTTGCACAAAGCAAAAAGAGAAATGATTTGAATAAAATAGTTTGTTATGATAAATGGAATTTGTAAATTATTTAAAGGATTTGCACATTATTTAAGATTTAGATGGAGTATTATATGAAGCTGAAAAGAGAATTTATTGAGAAATTACCAAAAACAGATCTGCACGTTCATCTGGATGGTTCAATTAGAATTTCCACGATCTTTGATCTTGCAAAAAAACAAAAGGTAAAACTGCCGGCAGATACAGAAGAAGGATTGAAAAAAATAGTATGTTGTGATGAAACCTGTAAAAGTCTGGATGAATATTTAAAGGCATTTGATGTGACATTGAGTGTAATGCAAACCGAAGAAGCATTAACGAGAACTGCTTTTGAACTTGCTGAAGATTCAGCAAAAGAAAATATCAGATATTTAGAAGTGCGGTATTCTCCCATTTTACACACTAAAAAAGGACTTAAATTAACAGTTATCTCGGATGCTGTACTCAAAGGTCTGCGGGAAGCAGAGAAAAAATTTAATATCAGAACAGGAGTTATTATTTGTGGAATCCGTAATATGGATCCTAATACATCTGTAAGTTTGGCAAAATTGGCTGTTGCATACAAGAATAGAGGTGTAATCGGTTTTGACCTTGCCGGCGCAGAATATAATCACCCCGCAAAAGATCATAAAGAAGCTTTCTATCTTGCATTGAATAATAATATTAATATCACAATTCATGCAGGTGAAGCTTATGGTCCCAAAAGTATTCATGAAGCATTGCATTATTGCAGCACTCATCGTATCGGGCACGGAACCAGATTGATCGAAGATGGAGATCTATTGAATTATGTAAATGATCATCGCATTCCGCTTGAAATATGTTTAAAAAGTAATATGCATACAAAATCGGTTTCCAGTCTTAAAAAACATCCGTTAAACTTTTATCTTGATTATGGACTGCGTATTACAATCAATACAGATAACCGTTTGGTTTCCAATACTACCCTTACCGATGAATATATGCTTGCGATCAAAGAGCTTGGATTGGATTATTCCGAGATAAAGAACATAATTATCAACGGATTTAAAAGTGCATTTATTCCATATCGTGAACGTGTTGTTCTGCTTAATAAGGCTTTATATGAAATGGAAATATTGGAAGAAGAAGAATTGAAGGGCAAAATAAAGCTTGCTGATAATATTTGATCGAGAGGAAAAATGGAACTATTATATTTAGCCGTAGGAATGTTGATAGGTGGCGTAATAATCGGGCTATTCCTGTTTTCAAAAAAGAGCAAGCTGGATGCTAAAGCAGAAATATTTATAAATGAATTACAAAAAACGGAAGCCGAATTGAATACTGAAAGAGAAAAGAACACAAATTCTCGATCAGAGATTTCCAGATTGGACACAATAAATTTAAATTTGCAGGAAAAATTAAATGATCAGAAAAAAGAATTAGAAGAACTACAGGCAAAATTCACAGATGTTTTTAAAAATCTGGCAAATGAAATCTTGGAAGAAAAAACCAAAAAATTTACTGAGCAAAATAAAGCTAATCTGGATGAACTGCTTAATCCACTTAAAGAGAAAATCAAGGATTTTGAGCAGAAAGTAGAACATACTGATGAGAAAAATAGATTGAGCAATGCTTCATTGATCGAGCAAATAAAAGGATTGAAAGACTTAAATAAGAAGATCAGTGATGATGCTAACAACCTTACCAAAGCCCTCAAAGGTGATGTGAAAATGCAGGGGAATTGGGGAGAAGTTATATTAGAACGAATATTGGAAGAATCCGGTCTGAGAAAAGGTTTTGAATATGAAACCCAAGGCAGAGGAATGGGTTTGAAAAGTGAAGAAGGAACTCCTTCAAAACCTGACGTGATCATAAAATTACCTGAAAACAAACATGTGATAATCGATTCTAAAGTTTCATTAATTCACTATGAACGGATGGTTTCTTCCGAAACTGAAGAACAAAGAAAAGGTTACTTGAAAGCTTTGAATGCTTCCATAAAATCACAAATCGATGATCTGCATAAGAAACATTATCATAATCTAAAAGGTTTAAATTCTCCTGATTTTGTGATGCTGTTTGTCCCGATCGAGGGAGTTTTTACAGTGATCATGCAGCATGATAATACGGTCTATCAATATGCTTACAATAAACAAATTGTGATTGTGAGTCCCAGTACTTTGCTGGCTACATTACGAACTATCGCCTTTATCTGGCGTCAGGAAAACCAGACTAAAAACGCAATGGAAATTGCCAGACAGGGTGGTAATCTTCTAGATAAATTTATTGGTTTTATTGATGATCTGGAAAAGATCGATGTAAATCTGAAAAGAACGCAAGGTGCTTATGACGAAGCGATAAAGAAGCTCTCTACCGGTTCGGGAAATCTCATTTCGCGGGCAAAGCGAATTGAAGCTCTTGGAGCAAAATCTAAAAAACAGATTCACGAAAAATATATTGAAGAGGAAAAATAATCAATTGATCTATTTAGAACTTGAAAATGTAACAAAGAGGTATAAATAGAATGAGTTCCATGAAAGAAGATAGAAAGTGGAAGAAAAGAGTTGTAACAAAGAGAGTTCATGGGAATATTGGTAGTTCATATGGGAATAAACCTGTGATCGTAACATTAGTGATGTTTATTCTATTCATAATAGTAGGTTATATAGGTTTCAATTTTATTTTATACTTTATAGATTTGATTTTTTAGCAGGATATAATTTATATTTATCACCTTCCGAAGCCTTTCTTACAATTGTTCAAATGTCAGAGGATTCGCAAGGTTATTTGAATAAGATTGTGTGAGAAAACTTTCCGAATCTTAGTTGGATAAATTTCTTTGGTGGAAGCTTCGGGAAGAAGTTTTAAATCTTTCCTGCCAATTTCCTCAGCACATAGCTGGCAGCCCACATACCCATTATTGCAGGAAGGTAAACAACTGACCCCAGAGTTCCTCTTTTCCTGCCGCGTCCGGAAACCCATTCTGTTTCTGCTCCGGCTTCATGATCAAATTGCGCAATTGGCTTTTCATAAGAATAGATCACCGGTATTCCTTTCTCAATTCCCCGCCGATGCAGATATTTGCGAACTTTTTTAGCCAACGGGCATATTTTGCTTTTAGAAATATCTACAAGCTCTATCTTGGAAGGATCAAATCTGCTTGCTGCTCCCATCGAGCAGATCACGGGAATCTTCTTATTATAGCAATCTTCTAATAAACTGGTTTTTGGTCCCAAACTATCGATGGCATCTACAACAAAATCTATGTTTTCCAATAAAAAATCACGTGATTCATGAGCACAGAAATCGGAATATATCTCAACTTTAGCTTTAGGATTTATATCCATTATCCGATTACGCATTGCTTCTGTTTTCATCATCCCGACCGTGCTGTGAAGTGCGGGTAATTGCCGGTTCAAATTGGAAATACTTATTGTATCAAAATCAACAAGTAAGAATGAACCGATACCGCTTCTGGCAAGAGCTTCCGCAGCATAACTGCCAACACCGCCAAGACCCATTACTGCAACTCTGGTTTTTTGAAATATCTTTATCGCTTCTTTCCCAAAAAGTAAACTTGTTCTATTAAATTGTTCCATTTAAATTCCTTTATAATCATAAAGATTATTTGGAGTAATTTCCAGAACAAAACTGGATTGAATTTTGAAATTCTTGCATCTTATTTTTTCTCTTCAGAAGCGACTACGTCGCTTAGCATTAACACGGTTAATGCACTCCAAAATCGAACATATCACAAACATTCTTATATTGTTTTTCTTTCAGTGCTTCCAAATTAGTATTTGCTTTTTGTGAAATTTGTTTAACAACCCAAACAAGGTTCTTTAGATGATTGAAATCCTCATTCAATTCTCGTGGTCTCATATAGGGAGCATCAGTCTCGAAGAAATAAAATCCATGTTTTATTATTGCACATATCACTTCATCTTTTGGTGGTTTTGCGTTCAATGAAAATCCAAGATCATATTTTTTAAATATTTCAAAGATTTCTTGAGAAGCATTGAATGCGTGTAGAAATCCCCGAACTTTCGGGAAATTATTCTTCAATATTTTATCCAATTCGTAATATTGCTTTACTGTATGAAAAATAACAGGAAGATCATAATTCTTTGCCAGATCGAGTTGCGTCAATAAAATTTTCTTCTGCCATTCAAAATTATCTTTTCGTTTATCGAGTCCGATCTCACCAATAGCAATAATTTGTTTATCATCACAGAGTCGGATCAAGCTTTGGAAATCATTTTCATCGGTTTTTTCATAATACGGATGAATTCCGGCAGACCATTTAATAAACTTCCGAAGTTTTTGAAACTTCGGAAGTTGTATTAATTCAAACTCTTCATTACAAAGTGCTGATGAAATAAAATGATCTACACCTGCTTTTTTAGCTTCAGCAAGTTCCTGCTCAAGGTTAGCTGCAATTCTACTATCTGCCAGATGACAGTGTACATCTATGAAAATATTCATTTTTTTATTTCTAAAGAGGTTTCCAAGCAGGGGCTTGGAAACCAGGGTGAATAAACCTGCGCAAGGTTAAATTACACTAAAAACTAAACTCTACACCCATACTCATTGAAGTGATGGTCTCGTCCGTACCTTTGATCTTTCCATCATCATTAAGATCGATATAACGTTCTTGATAATTTCCAACAAGTTGGGTGTTTCCACCTAAAGAATAACCAAGTGAACCATTAATAATGGCATTCGGTGTTTTAAATTCACTCAGTTTATCAAATCCGGTTTGAGTGTATCCGATTTCAGCTTTTGTAAGTTTAGGAATGATCTTTGTATCAAAGTTTGCCTTTCCCCATAAAGAACGTGAATTGTCCTCATTTTCATCGTACATATCTTCATACGCGACAGTAATAAAAATAAAGTTAAGAATATTTGTCGTCAAACTTCCATACCAGCCATGAGATTTGGTCATATCTTCCAAAAGACTTTCTTTAGTTAGAACAGTATCACTTTCTGTGTAAACTACTGCTCTCTGTTCATCGTAGAGTTGGTCAAAGAAAGCAGGCATGAAATCTTCCTGATAAATCCTATATTCCAGATTCATATGAAAAATAAGGAATTTAGAATAGAAACCCGGGAAAATAAAACCCATGCCATGTCCGTCAATCTGTGCAGCTTCGGCATAATGACTTAAAGTAAATAGAGGATTTTGAATAAATGGTAGTTCATAATCAACACCAAATACAGTTATATCATCTTCTTCAAAATCGGAGAAAGATGGGTTTCTTTTCTCATTCATATGCTCTCCATAAAACCAATCATGAAACCCAGTTGAATCTCCCTGATTATTTGGTATTGAAAGCCAATCTGCAAGATATTCATCAATGTTATGATCAACTTCATTATGCCAATTTTCATCATATGGGAAATCATCGAAATAATCTGGATAATCATCTTCATCGGAATCAAGCAGACCTTTTACTTGATTGCGATCATGTGCTACAGTTCCGCCCAAAACGAGGTTATTAAAAAGTGGAATACTCATATTGCTCAAAGGTTGTATTGTCAATCTTCCACCCAGAATTTCATTCTTTACAGCATTTGAAGTAAACATTTCTGCTGTCATTCCAGCTACAGGAAGTTTGCCGCCAAGTTGAATACCGATCTGTTTATATTCAGGATAGCGCAGCATATTAGAATAATCTTTCATTACCAGACCGTGACCTAAAGTATAAGATTTAAAACCGCCAAGTCTTCCATAAAAGGAATCTCCACGTTGACCGTAACGAAGATAGTAAATTTTGTTCACATAATCTTCAAAACTGTCCCAGTCTTCTGTTCGTACATCTCCATTGCTGTCTATCATCAGATCAATATCCAATCCAAGTCCAAATTTACCAAAAGTTAGTTCAGGCATTAATCTTATCTGAGTATAAGTCTCTTCTCCCAGCATTACAGAACCAACTCCACCACCCATATTGAATGGTCCTGCAGCACCTGTATCTGCTTCGGGTTCTTCGATTTGAGGAGAAGTTTCCTGCGGAGGGATAGTCCCACTATCTTCAGGTTCTTGTGGTTCTTCCGGTACTTCAACTTCGATTGGTTCCAGCTCTTCATTAATAAATTCACTTCGAGATTCATCAATTTCCTCGGGATCGAATGGTGCAACAATAATTGGTTGATCTCTGGAGGTTGTACCTCTTTGTCCGGCTAATATTGCTTCAGTTTGACCGGTTATTTTATTTTGGAAAAGAACTTCACCTTCAAACGTAAAAAGTTCCGTAGTGCCATCTTCCTCTACATTCAACATGAAATTAGTTCCCTTTACCGAAGCAACAGTTGTGGGAGTTTCAATTTCAAATTTTCCTGTACCTTTTTCTACTTTTGCCCAAAGTTCTCCCATTTTAAGCAGGCTCTTTTTATTATACTTTTCATCTTGTTTTTCTGTGTAGATATTAAGAATGGTATTAGGGAAAAGCTTAATAATAGAACTTTCATCTTCAAATTGAATTGCTGCATAAGATTCTGCTTTTGTTTCAATTTCATCCCTGTTGAAAAGCTCATCTCCAAGTTTTAAGGCAGAACTCTCCAAGTTTCTGGTAAGGTTAACATTTCCTTTTACTTTGAGTGGATATGCAACTGAATCGATAGCATATAATCCTGCTAAACTAATAATTATAAATGATAATAAAAAAATGATCTTCTTTTTCATTGTATCCTCCTGATAAATTTTATTTAAAATCTTTAGTTTATGTAGATGATGTCAAGAATTATGTGGAAACTTACTATATAGAGTGAATTAGTAGACTTGTTTTTGTGGACAGAATTAGTTCATATTTTTTCTTGTTAATGGGAATAAGTTCAACAAAAAATAGTGTTTTTGTCATCCTGACGAATCAGCCAAAGGCTGATAAATCTTGAGAATTATTCTTTGGAAGGATCTTGCTTTTTCTGAGATTCTTCGTGAGAGAACTTTTCAAAGATTTCCTCAGAAAGACAGTATTTTAATTTTGTTGAACCATTTTGTTAATCATAATTATTTGAGGTAAAAAATGCAATATAAGTATCTGGCAGAATGGTTAAAAGAGAACAAGGAGCAAAATCTTGTTTTCAAGTCTATAGCAAAGTTTGAGGATCAATATTCCATTGAATTCAGTAAGCGGAAAGAGGGGCTTCAAATTAATCTTTCATCGCAGGATTGCTTCTGTTTTTTTACGCAAAATAAAACTATACCTTTTGAACAGAGAAATGAACTTGAGATCATGAATACTCACCTTAATAAAGCACATTTACGCGAGTTAAGTATCTGTGAAACAGATAGAATAATATATCTTGGATTTTCTAAAATTGATATTTACAATAAAAAACAGAAATATAAATTAATCTTGGAATTAATTCCACGCTATCAAAATATTATTCTGCTTAAAGTAGATGAAGAAAGTGGACAGATCATTGATTGTACAAAAAAGGTGAGTTTTGCGGAGAACAGGCAAAGACAGATCCTGCCGGGATTAGAATACACTCCGCCTCAAACGGATTTCAAGATCGAGAGAGAAGATGTTCATTTCCCCATCAGTATTGATTCAATAAAGAAGTTCAAGGAATCCTCAAAAGAATCACTAAAATTTAATTCGATAAATCAATTATTTGAAGAACTGTATTTTAATTGGATCTTTAAAGCACGAAATGAAAGAATTAAAAATGAGAAGATCAAACGAATCAATAAAGAAATTAAGAAAAAAAACAAGAAGATCGAGAAGCAGAAAAAAGAACTTATTACGGCGAATAAAGAAGAAATCTGGAAGCAGCAGGCTGAACTGCTGAAAGCTAACTTTACTTCTATAAAAAAAGGAATGAAATTAATTGTTCTTCAAAATTATTATGAGGATGAATTCCCTGAAATCGAGATCATTTTAAATCCTGAAAAAGATGCAAAACAGAATATAGAACATTACTTTAAAAAGTACCGTAAAGCAAGAGACGGTAAAACTAAAATTCAAAAGCAGATGAAAATAGCTCAAAATGAAATCGAAATATTGGATAGAGACATCTTTGAACTTGAGGAAACTGATGTTTTTCTCTCAAATCAGGAAAAAAATAAGAAAAAAAATACTCAAAAAGCAGGATACAAGAAGATAGTTATTAACGAAGATTGGGAAATTTATATTGGCAGGACCAGCAAAGAAAATGATACACTTACAACCCGCTTTGCAAAACCGTATGACTGGTGGTTCCATACTCGAATATTTCGTGGAACTCATATAATACTTCGTAATTATAAAAAGAAGGAACTTCCCAATAAGTTAAAACTATTATGTTCCCAGCTTGCAGCATATTATAGTAAAGCTAAAAAATCTTCTAATGTGCCTGTAGATTATACTCAGATTCGTTATGTGCGGAAGCCGCGTGGAAGTGCTGCTGGATATGTTACTTATACGAATCAAAAAACACTGTTCGTCGATCCATTGAGTATTCGAGCAGTTGCTGAGATATTGGAGAAAAATTAAAAACGGAGACAGGTGATTTTCAGTGTTTAATATTAAAAAATAGAAAGGAATAAATATGAATAAAGGGATTGTACTTTTAAGCGGCGGAATGGATAGTTTAGTTACTGCTGCTATCGCAAAAAATGAGTGTGATGAAATTTACTTTCTGCATTTGAATTACGGGCAGAAAACCGAAGATAGGGAAATGCGTGCATTCCGTAAAATGTGTAATTTTTTCAACCCGAAAGATGTGCTTGTTGTTGATATTAGCTACCTTAAGGAAATTGGCGGATCGAGCCTTACTGATAGCAATATGCAGGTAAAAGATCATGATGGTGAGCAAGGTGTTCCAACCTCTTATGTTCCTTTCAGGAATGCGCATCTAATTACTATTGGAACGAGTTGGGCTGAAGTTATTGAAGCCGATAAAATCTATATTGGTGCGGTTGAAGAGGATAGTTCGGGATATCCTGATTGTCGTGAAAGTTTTTATAAAGCTTTTGGAAAAGCAATAGATCTCGGTACAAAAGATGAAACTAAGATTGAGCTTATCACTCCTATTATCCATAAAAGAAAATCTGAGATAATAAAACTTGGTTCTAAACTTGAAGCACCTTTAGAATTGAGTTGGAGTTGTTATAAAAATAATGATATTGCCTGCGGAAAATGTGATAGTTGTGTGCTGAGAATTAATGCATTTAAAGAAGCTGGAATGAAAGATCCGATAACTTATGCCATTGAGATTGATTGGGAAAGAGATTCAACACAGAGAAGCAAAGACACAGAGAGCACAGAGAAAAAATAAAATTAATGAAAAATTAGATTTTTTGGAGATAAAATGAAAAAATGTATTTTTGTTTTCATACTATTGCCTTTTATTATTCAATTAAGTTCAAAGGAAAAGGTGACTCGGTTTTTTTCTTTTCCCTGTGTCTCCGTGTCTCTGTGTTGAATAAAATGAAAAAAATAAAAATAATAGGTGCCGGACTTGCCGGATGTGAAGCAGCTTTGCAATTTGCCGATAATAATTGGCAGGTTGAACTTTATGAAATGCGACCCGGCAAACAAACCGAAGCACATCAGACCGGTAATTTTGCTGAAGTTGTATGCAGTAATTCCCTTAAAAGCAAATTAATAACAACTGCTTCCGGATTATTAAAAGAAGAGATGAAACTATTGGGTTGTAAATTGCTACCGATAGCAGAAGAATGCAGTGTTCCGGCAGGAAATGCCTTGGCTGTTGATCGTGATATTTTTGCCGAAAAAGTAACCTCAATCATTCAGAATCATCCCAATATTAATGTTCATCGTGAAGAAGTTACATCTCTGGGTGATGAACTGACAATCGTTGCCACAGGTCCGCTCACATCGAAAGAACTTACCGGGGAATTGATAAAAATAATCGGAAATGAACATCTCTATTTCTTTGATGCGATTGCTCCGATTATTACTGCTGAGAGTATCGACGAAAGTGTAATTTATCGTAAAACACGTTATGATAAAGGCGAAGCGGATTATTTGAATTGTCCATTTTCTAAAGATGAATATTATACGTTTGTAGATGCTTTAAATGAAGCGGAAAAACACGAAGTTCACGAATTTGAGAGCAAATTCTTTGAAAATATCAATTTCAATTTCTATGAGAATTGCACTCCGATCGAAGAATTGGCTCGCCGTGGAAAAGATACTTTGCGTTATGGAGTGATGAAGCCGGTTGGTCTGGATAATCCCAGAACAGGTAGATGGCCGTATGCTGTAATTCAATTACGTGCGGAAAATAATGATAAAACTGCATACAATCTGGTGGGATGCCAAACAATGCTGAAATATGGAGAGCAGAAAAAAATATTTCGCTTGATCCAGGGAATGCAAAAGGCAGAATTTGTTAGATTCGGATCAATTCATCGAAATACATATTTGAACGGACCGCATATTTTAAATAATGATCTATCCCTGAAAAGTAAGCCTAATATATTCATTGCAGGACAGCTTGCAGGTGTAGAAGGTTATGTGGAATCTATTTTTAGCGGAATGCTAGTGGCAAGAAATATTAAATCATTTTCTGAGCATCAATCCTTCGACTCCGCTCAGGATGACAATTCTTTTTTGCCAATAACTACAATAAGTGGTCAACTGTGGGAACACCTGATAACCGAGCAGAAAAATTTCCAACCTATGAATGCAAACTTCGGTTTACTTCCTCCATTAGAAGAGCGGATCAAAGATAAAAGATTAAGAAAACAGATGTATTCTGACAGAGCGATTAAAGATTTACAGAGCAATTTGTTAAAAAACAATAATTAATGCAGGATGTATCATCCCGATGCGTTCGAAATATTTTGGTTCAATCTACTCCGATAAATCGGAGAATCTGCATTTGTATGAGCTATAAAATTTATTCAATAAAATCGTGAAAGAAATCTGAAGCTTCTATAATTCTTATCCTATTGATCCATTCCTTATGAATTTTTAATTTATTTTCAAATTTTTCCAGATCAGTATCATGATCAGGTAGCCGGGGATCAGCACGTCTATTATCATAAAAAAGATTATTTTCGATAGTAAAATCTTTTGGAACAAGATGTTCTGCCAGAGCGCATTGGTAACCATAATATTCAGATGAATCATAAGCAGGATCTTGTGCGGTTCTCACAATGATATTTGTCTTGAAATAACCAGGATTATTTTCGGTTGCAGAGGTTATTGATGTACCCATTGCACCGGTTTTGTAGATAATATTATTCTTGATAAATCCCCTGGGCTCACCTTTATCTGCGTCCCAAAGTGAAATTCCCCATGTAACTATATCTTCTACAATATTATATTCTACTGTTCCTTCAGCATCCATAAATAGGCCGATGCCTTTCCAATAACGTTTCACCAGATTATTTCTGATCACTGCTTTTGCATTCCAAGTTACACCAATACCTACACCTCTTCCACCTTGAGCGATCCTGCCGCCTGCCTTGTGAACTCCATCAATGATATTTTCTTCGATCACCGCTTCCGAGTTTCGATATAGAGCAATTCCATCCCATGAATTTTTTGTTATCAGGTTATTATAAATTTTCAAATTTGAATTTTCCCGTCCGCAGATTCCCATTATGCCGACAATGTTCTTTTTTATAAGAGCTTGGTCACCATAATTTCTAGAAATTTTATTATTGCGAATTATAATATTACTATTTTTTACTACAATCGCTGCATCGGTGGCAAATTCGCTGGAATCTCTTATCCCGCCTGTGATAGTAAGATTTTCCAGAATGCAATTGTTACAATTAAGAATAAACAGACCATATCCTGAATTTGTTTTGATCACAGCAGTTTTATCAAAAGGTCCTGAAATCCGGATATTCTTCCCTGAAATTATCAGACCGGCAGTTGCAGAAATCAACGTATCAGGATTTTCACAATTACCACAAGTTGAATCTATAATTGATTTTAAATTAAGATTATAGACGCCGCTTGCAAGTCTCACGTTAATATTTTCCTGAGGATCACGAAAGAGTTTTTCCAATTCTTCAACCGATGTGATCCTGATAGTTGGATTCGGTTTTGTTAATATAAAGTTAAGGATGAGGAACAAAATAAATAAAATTGCTGTTATGTGATATTTTTTCATAATTTATACAACTCCGTTCTACGATCTAAAAATAGATTATTATATTCATTAATATCTTTTTCGTCCGATTCGAGTGGATCGATCTCAGTTACGAAAACCGATTCTTCATTTTTATCCATTCTATGAATGATCTGTCCATTTGTATTTATGATCTGGCTCATACCTGTGAAATTAAGTACCTTATCTCCATTTCTCTCTCTTCCGGTTCTGTTGGAAGATACAGAGAAAACTCCATTCTCGATCGATCGTGTTATCATTGCCTGCTGGCACCATGGAAGAACAAGGTTGGTAGGATGAGCAATTATCTGTGCTCCTGCTAAAGCCAATGAGCGTGCAGATTCGGGGAATATCCAGTCGAAACAGATCATCAAACCAACCTTAATGTTATTCTTTGCACTGAAAACATTAAATCCGGTATCTCCTGCATTGAACCATTTTTTCTCTTCGAAAAAAAGATGTGTTTTTCTGTAAATATGGATCGATGTGTCAGGATTGACCAGCATAGCAGAATTGTATATTCCATTTTCTGTTTTCTCAGCAAAACCAACTACATAACTTGTATTGTGTTGTTTGGCAAGTTTTTGGAATAGGTTTGCAGTTGGTCCATTTCTCGGATCTTCGGCAATACTCAGCACTTCCTCTTCCGAATTGAATAAATATCCACTGGCTGCAAGTTCGGGTAATACGATCAGATCAGCAGAGACTGATCCTAAAAATGATTCCATTTTTTCCAGATTCGTTTCTACTTGCATTAATTCAGGTTCAAATTGACATATTCCAACTTTAAATCCCATTGATCCTCCAAAACTGCTCGAATGAAAAAAGTGAATCTTGTTTTGTCAATCTTAAATCATTTGAATATTAATTAATAACTTTTATTATATTAATTTAATTATATATATATAATAATTTTGGACAGTAAACCCTAAAAGTATCCAGTTAATTAATTTGAAAATATTTAATAGAAAAGTATTTGAAAAAGTAAAGAGAGTTATTATTCGTGTATTGGCGATATCGCCAATACACGAATAATAAAAAAATCCTT
>JAUVLU010000062.1 GCA_030600585.1 Candidatus Cloacimonadota bacterium
CAGGATTCTGTTGAGATAGATTTCTATATTACACAATTAAAGGAGCTTCAATAATCCGATGCGCTGGATGAGAGATCAATGAAAACAGAAATTTACATCAAAGGTGCGCGTGAACATAATCTCAAAAATATCGACATAAGAATTCCAAGAAATAAATTGATCATTGTAACCGGTGTTTCCGGCTCCGGTAAATCATCTCTCGCTTTTGATACACTCTATGCCGAAGGTCAACGCAGGTATGTAGAATCTCTCTCTGCTTATGCTCGCCAATTCCTTGGACAAATGGAAAAACCTAAAGTAGATTATATCGAAGGATTGTCTCCGGCAATTTCCATTGAACAGAAGGCAACGAGCAAAAATCCTCGTTCAACAGTTGGAACTGTAACAGAAATCTATGATTATTTAAGAATTCTATATGCTCGTATTGGAAAACAATACTGTTATGTTTGCGGTAAACCGGTTGGATCTCAAACTGTTGATCAATTGGTAGATCATATCTTAAAAAATCCCGATAAAACACGTTTACAGATACTTGCGCCAATTGTTCAGAACCGAAAAGGTGAACATAAAGAGGAATTGGAAGAAGCTCGTAATGAAGGTTTCGTCCGCATGAAGATCAATGGCATTATGCGTCAATTAAGTGAAGAGATCACACTCGATAAAAAAAGTAAACATAATATTGATATTGTCGTCGATCGTCTTGTAATAAAACAAAATATTCGCTCAAGATTAATCGATTCGGTTGAAACTGCTTTAAAGTTAACTAATGGTTTTATAAAAATAGAATATATTGATGAAGATCGTATAGAAAATCTTTCCGAAGCAAATTCCTGCCCTAATTGCGGAATCGGCTATCCCGATCTTTCCCCGCAGCATTTTTCTTTTAACAGTCCAATTGGCATGTGCAGATCCTGCAACGGACTCGGAACTAAAATGGAATTTGACCCCGACTTGATAATTCCGAATAGATCGCTTTCTATTATGGAAGGAGCAGTAGAACATTGGGGCACATTAAATAATAAAAAAAACAGTTGGCAATTAAAAAAACTGAAAGCAATTTCACAGGAATACGGATTTTTATTAAATGATCCGTGGGAAAAACTGTCATTAACAGCAAAAGATCTCCTGCTATTTGGTTCAAAAGGACATAAAATTAAATTTGAGTGGAGTTCAAAAAGCGGTTCAGGTTCATTTATGTCATCATTCGAAGGCATTATCCCAACTCTTTCCCGCCGGATGAATGAAACAAGATCCGAATATATGCGAAAATATTATTTGAAGTATATCGGCAATAAAGAGTGCCCGGACTGTAATGGGAAAAAACTTCGTAAAGAAAGCCTGTCGGTATTAATTGCAGGTAAATCAATCGATGAAATAACTTCTATGTCAATTTCTAATGCAATAAAATTCTTTGATGATCTTAAATTAACGGGAAATGATAAATTGATTGCTGAAGAAGTTCTGAAAGAGATAAATAACCGTCTTACATTTCTCGTAAATGTGGGATTGCATTATCTTACATTAGATAGAAAAGCTCCGACTTTATCCGGTGGTGAATCACAAAGAATAAGACTGGCAAGCCAGATTGGAAGCAGTCTTGTTGGCGTTATGTACATTCTGGATGAACCCACCATCGGGTTACATCAGCGTGATAACCAGCGGCTGATCAAGATGCTGATTCATTTGCGTGATATTGGGAACACTGTTATTGTGGTTGAACATGATGAACAGATGATAAGAACTGCGGATCAAATAATTGATATTGGTCCTCATGCCGGAATCTATGGTGGAGAGATAATTTTTCAGGGGAATATTGAGCAACTTCTGAGATCTAAAAAATCTATGACCGGAAAATATTTATCAGGGAAATTGAGCATTGAGATACCGGAGGAAAGATTAAAACCCGATAAACGTAAACTGCGAATAAATGGTGCATTCCAAAATAATCTTAAAAAGATCGATGTTGATATTCCGGTTGGCTCATTCACTTGTGTTACCGGTGTTTCAGGTTCGGGCAAAAGCTCTTTGGTAAATCAGATATTATATCCAGCTATGTCAAATGAGTTAAACAATTCAAACCGTAAACAAGGTTGTTTCAATACAATCGAGGGTTACCAACATTTTGATAAAGTTATAAATATAGATCAGCAGCCTATTGGAAGAACACCCCGTTCCAATCCCGCTACATACACAAAATTATTTGATCCAATCCGAAATCTATTTTCCCAAACTCCAGCCGCAAAATTACGAGGGTATAAGCCGGGAAGATTTTCCTTTAATGTGAAAGGCGGAAGATGTGAAGCCTGTGGCGGCGGTGGTGTAAAACAGATCGAGATGCACTTCCTGCCCGATATTTATGTTAAATGTGAAGTCTGCAACGGTACACGATACAATAAAGAAACTTTATCTGTAAAATATAAAGGATACAGTATTGCAGAAGTTCTTGAAATGGATGTTCAGGAAGCAATGCAGGTATTTGACAAAGTTCCTAAGATATATAAAGTTCTGCAAACATTAAAAGAAGTTGGACTTGAATATATTAAACTGGGGCAAGCATCCACAACTCTTTCCGGTGGAGAAGCTCAAAGGATCAAGCTTTCAAGAGAATTAAGCAAGACAAGCACCGGCAAAACACTATATATTCTTGATGAACCGACAACAGGATTACATTTTGATGATATAAAAAAATTATTAAAAGTACTTCACAGATTAGTATCGATGGGAAACACAGTAATTGTAATCGAGCATAATTTGGATGTTATAAAATGTGCTGATCATATCATAGATCTGGGACCGGAAGGTGGAGACGAAGGTGGAAAAATTGTTGCCATCGGTACTCCAGAAGAAATTGCAATGAATAAGAAATCTTATACCGGAATATTTCTGAAAGAGATATTAAAAAGGAGTAAATTATGAGTTTGAAATCCAAAATCCTTGAATTGTATAATAAAACCGAATTTAGCGATATTGATAAAAAACTATTCCTCGAATTCAGAAATGGATTAAACACCGGTGAAATTCGTGCTGCTGAAAAGATAGAGGGAAAATGGATCACAAATTTCTGGGTAAAGAAAGGTATTCTTGCAGGTTTCAAAATGGGTAAAATTGTTCAATTAGGAACTTTCATGGATAAAGACACATATCCTATTCAGGATATAACAAATAGGAAAAATCTCAGGATGGTGCCCGGTGGTTCTTCCATTCGTGAAGGATCTCATATTGGAGAGAATGTCATCATGATGCCGCCGATGTATATTAACGTTGGTGCTTACATCGATGATGGCTCGATGATAGATTCACACGCTCTTGTCGGCACCTGTGCTCAGGTTGGGAAAAACGTACATCTCAGTGCTGCTTCACAACTTGGTGGTGTATTAGAACCTCTCGGCGCAAATCCTGTTATAATCGAAGATAATGTGTTTATTGGTGGAAATTGCGGGATCTACGAAGGTGTGATCATTGAGCAGAATGCAATAATTGCTGCCGGAGTAACCATAACAGGCAGTACACCGGTTTTTGATGCTGTAAATAAACATTTCTTAACAAAAGACGAGAACGGTTCATTACATATTCCACAGGGAGCAGTTGTAATTTCCGGTACACGCAAGATGGAAAGTAACAATGATTTTTCTATCTATTGCCCCATTATTATAAAATATAGAGATGAGAAGAGTGATAGATCTGTAATTTTGGAAGATGCCCTGAGATGAAATCAATAAAATACGCAAATCGGATAGCCAGTATAGAAAAATCCACCTTGCGGCAATTATTTGATAAAGCACCACCTGATTCAATAAATCTCGGTCTGGGCGAGATTCAATTCCCAACCCCTGAGGTTGTAACAAATCGTGCAATCGATGTTATCCGGCAAGGAAACATTCGATACACTCCAAATGCCGGTTTACCGGAATTACAAAAAGCTATAGCAGATTATTATGAAATACCGGTAAACAAAAATATATGTGTTACGAGCGGTGCGGAAGAAGCTGTCTTTGCTTCACTTTTCAGCTTTATCAATAACGGTGATGAGGTACTCATTGCAAATCCTACATATATTGCATACAAAACAATTATCAAAATGCTGGGTGGAGTAGCTGTTGAATTTGATCTTAATCCTTCATCTAATTTTGAATTGAATCGCAATGACTTCACGAATAAAATAAGTTCCAAAACAAAAGTATTACTTTTGAATAATCCCTCAAATCCGACCGGAAAGTGTTTCTCGGAAGAAGAGATAGATTTCATGGTTTCCAAATGTAATGAAAATAATATTCTCATAATTGTAGATGAGATCTATCGTGAGCTATATATTGATAACAGACCAACAACCTTCTTGAATAAAACTGGAAAGATAATCGTGATTTCAGGTCTTTCTAAATCTCATTGTATGAGCGGATGGCGGATAGGTTGGACAGTATCAAATGACCCGAAACTTATTAAACCAATTATTATCTCTCACCAATATATTTGTACCTGTGCTCCATACATATCTCAAAAAGTTGCAATTACAGCTTTATCCGTCAAAGGTATGAAAGCACAAAATGATATTCGCCTTGTACTTAAAAAAAATAGAGAAATTGTATTTAAGTTTTTTGAAAAATTCCTGCCGGATCTTTTTATCCTGGAAAATACCTCTTCCCCATATTTGTTTATAAATGTAAATAATGATAGTATGTCACTTGTAAATGACCTGATCAAGAATGGATTGATCGTTATACCCGGAGTGATTTTTGGTTCTAATGGAAAAAATTGGATCAGATTAAATTACGCAATCGATAAAAAAAAGCTTGCCAAAGGTGTGTATTTAATTAAATATACAATAAATAAAAATCATAAATGATGTTAAATGTTTTAGTGAAATAAAAAGAGAGAGAAATTCTATGAAGTATATTTTAATTATATTTTTATTCATAGCCTTAATAAACTCACTTTATACGATAACTGTAATCGATAGCCTTGAAAATAAACTGAAAATTGTAGTTGCTGAAGAAAAAATAAAAGTTCTTAATTCTCTTTCCAATGAATATTTATACATATCTCCTAAACAATCAATAATATATGGTGAACTAGCTGCAGAACTTGCAATAAAATTTCATGATATTGTGCATGAACACAAAGCATATAAGAATATTGCCAATTCATATACACTTCTAAAAGATTATGAAGAATCTGCTTTCTATCTTGAGAAAGCACTGAATAAAAGTGAGATAATTGGTGATGTTGATTTGATTCTTAGTGATATTTATAGAATTGCGGGTGTATATAGTTGCAGTAAAAATCACACTAAAGCCATAGAATTTTATAATAAAGCATTAAAAATAAATGAAGTAACGAATAATCGCGGCGAAGTTGCACTTGCTTTGAACCGTATTGGATTAGAATACAAGAAGGCTGGTCAATACAAGAAAGCTTCTGAGTTTTTTATTAAAGCATTGCGATTTGAAGAAGAAAATGTACGTGTTCTTATGCGTGATGAATATGAGCAGATCTCCGAGTTTTATACATCTATAGGTGAAAATGAAAAAGCTCTCGAGTATTATAAACTTTTTTCTACAATAAAAGATACTATTGCAAGTGTAGAACGTTCTAATAAGATAAGCGATATGCAAAATCGATATGAAAATGAACAGAGAAAGCGTAAAATTGAACTTCTGCAAAAAGAGAAAGAAATTCGCGATCTTGAATTACAACAATTAATTCTCCAGCAGGAAAAACAAGAAAAAGAATTTGAAGCACAGAAAAGAATACAGCAAATAGAAACTTTGAACAAAGAAAAAGAATTGAAAGAAACACAGCTTAAAATAGCACAATATGAAAAGGACAATATTCAGAAAAAAATTATCTCGTATCAGAAAGATAATGAAATTCGCGATCTTGAACTTGAAAAAAAAGCCATGCATATACGTTCTCAAGATTTTACTCAAAAAGCTTTGATATCTTCGATCTTTTTTTTCGTAATAGTTGCTCTTATTGGATTTTATCTTGCCTATACAAATAAAAAAACAAATAAGGCTTTGAACTTAGCAAATGCAAAACTTGAGCAGATTGCAAAGACAGACCCGTTGACAGGACTATCTAACCGCAGAGATATGATCGAAAAAATGGAACATGAACAGAAGCGTTTCAGCAGGAACGGAAAATCTTTTGTGCTTCTTATGTCTGATATTGATGATTTTAAAAAGATTAACGATGATAACGGTCATGACTGTGGAGACTTCATTTTAGAATCACTGGCAAAGCAAATGAAGTCAACTGCTCGTAAGCAAGATATCACAGGACGCTGGGGTGGAGAAGAATTCCTCATGTTACTTCCAGAAACTGATATTGATGGTGGCTATGCCTTAGCAGATAAAATCCGTAAGGACATTGAAGCTACTCCTTATGTTTTCAGCAATATTAAAATAGAATTAACAATGACCTTTGGCGTAAGCGTTTATGATAGACCAATGGATATTGATCAATGTATAAAAATAGCTGATGAAGCTCTTTATAAAGGGAAAAAGCAGGGTAAGAACTGCGTCGTAATGACAATACCGAAAGACAAACCTATTATTATCAAAGTTGATAGATCAGCTGAATCAGTTTAATTGGTCATTAGACTGGAGTACTATGAAGAAATTGTTTTTCATTTTTATATTATTTATATATTTTATTTCTTTAAAACTTTTTGCTGACGACAACATCACTAAATCAAGATCTTCTCTCAATGAAACTAACGGGGTTGAAAAAGCTATAATACTCTATAAATTTGCATTACAATCTGATTCTTTAGAAACTAAAGAAAAAATTGATTGTTGCTCACAAGCAAAAAAGATAGCTTTGGATATTGGAGATAATGAATTGCTACTTAATATCCTTTTATTAGAATCTAATCTTTATAAAGAATCTATTGATATCGAAAAATACTATTCAACAATAGAAGAGTATATTGAATTGTATAAAACTATAACTAAATTAAAGATTGAAAAAGATAGAGATCAAATTTCTAAACAAATATTAATAAGAAATTCTTTCATGGTAGGGTTTCTTATATTTTTTAATATTGCATTTGTTGTTTTTGCACGATATCGTCTTAAAATTTCAGAACACATAAAACTAGAAAAAGTTAATAAACAACTTGAAGAAATTTCTAGAAAAGATCCACTAATATCCATTTCAAATCGTCGTGATATTATAGACAAGATAAATTATGAAACCATTCGTTTTGAAAGAAATCAGAAAACATTCAGTCTTGTTATGGGTGATATTGATCACTTTAAATCAGTTAACGACAGATACGGTCATGATTGTGGAGATTACATACTAAAAGCACTTGCTGATACAATTGTTTCAACAATAAGGAAACAGGATATCGTAGGCAGATGGGGTGGTGAAGAATTTATTCTTTTACTGCCGGAAACCAATATAGAGGGTGGAAAAATAACAGCAGAAAAGGTCAGAATAAGAATTGAACAAAACAACTTCAAATACAATAATAAAATAATTCCTGTTACCATTACTTTCGGAGTAAGTGAGCATTCTTATAATAAGGACATCGACGTCTGTATCAAAGAGGCTGATATAGCACTTTACAAAGGTAAAAACAATGGTAGAAACCGAGTAGAAGTATTCAACCCGAATGAAATTCTGATCGGATAAAACTAAAGGCTGCCAAATGACAGCCTTTAGTAGATAACTGGCAGAAATACTTTTTCTATTTTTATTTAAAAATTCTCTTATACATATTTTTGGAAATTTCAATTATGTTGTGTTTACCACTATCTCCACTCAATCTGCCCTGAACATATAATGCGTCATCAAAAGACAAACATGATACAATCAAATTATCTTCAAATGAAAAATTCATTTCCATTAACATAAGATCAAAATCCGGGTAATTAGGATCTACCCAGTTTGCCGGAATAGTAAAAGAACGATCGGAAGAACCGAGATCAGCGTATGCCTCATCCCAGGTAATATAATCTGTTGAAGTTCCATAAAATTCCTGATATTCCGCATCAGCAGTTAAAGTCCAGTTTATGGTCGTAGGCTCGGTGACTATCCAGTTAACAGGCCAATTAACGATAGGAATATGCGGTATATTAATAGTAAAAGAATAATTATTATCATTAATGATCGCTTCAACTTGATATGCTTGACCTTCATCCATATTAGCTGATCCTGTCCAAAAATTCATACAACTTGTCATTATAACGGTAACACCGTTTACAGAGATTTCCATAGATGTTATAATGTTATTATCCATTGGAATTATGGTAATAACATTTTCGTTTCTTTGATAATTCGTAGAAGCAACGGTCATATAAAAGTCATAATCTTCCGGATCAATTGATGGACCTGTTGTTCCTCCGTCTTCATCATCACCACAGCCTGTTATCAAGCCCATTATACAAAATGCTAAAACTAAAAATAGAATTGTAAATTTTTTCATTTTTCTCCTCCTTTTTTTTGATAACAAAAAAAATTTGTTATATTCTAATTATTTGTCAAATTAAATCTTAGCGATAGATTTACTCAAAATAATATATTGCTTTTATCGGATCTATCTTTGATGCTTTATAAGCTGGATATATTCCGGAGGCAAATCCAATAAATAGAGAAAACGCAATTCCAAGTAGAATACCTTCTATTGGAACAGGGAAACTAAATTTTAGGGATATAGTTATAATTTTAACCAGCAATGTCGAGAGCAGAATTCCAAACAATGCGCCCATAAGAGAAAGCGTAATTGCTTCCAGAATAAAAAGAAGAAATATATCATGATTTGTTGCACCAATGCTTTTTCTAATCCCGATTTCCTTCATTCTCTCATTTATAGAAATGAGCAGTGTACTGAACAATCCGATTCCACCAACGATCAATGAAATGGATGCAATAGCTGAAAGTGTGATGTTCCACTTTTTCATCATTTCGTTTATCTCTTTTGTAATATTCAGCATTAAAGCACCAATATTATTAAATGAAAAGTCATGTCCCATATTATGGCTGATCAGAAGGTTTTGACGAACAGTGTTTTTCATATCATTATATTCATTCTCGGAAGCAGCCTGAAGATAAATGTAATCTATCGCATTATTGGATTTCAAATATTTTGCTCCTGTTGAAAGCGGAATATAAACAGCTTCAAGTTCACGTCTTCTTTGCCAACTATTAAAATTCATACCACTAGTATTCAGTTTATCATTATCAAGAATTCCGATGATCTTATAGCGTTGATTTCCGATACTTATTTTTTTACCGAGAGGATTTTTATTATTAAAGTATTTTTCTGCAAAATGATAACCTACAACACAAACTTTCAATGAGTTAAGGCTCTCAAATGAATTGAAGTATCTTCCGGTTTTTATCACGTATGTTTTACTTAAGAAAAATTCATTATTAGTAGCTTGAAGGTTTAGGATTTCTTCTTTATCATTAAAAAGATATTTCTGCCAGGTTCCGATTTGGCCATAAATATATTTCGAATTCACATTTTTCTTTAATAACAGATAATCATCAAAAGTTAAAGGTTTTGCCTCTCTTTGAATATGTCTGAAACGATGCATTCTGCGACTGGAAATATTTTCTTCTCCAGAAGAAGGATAAATAATAAGAGAATTATTCCAACCCATTTCCTTCATGCGTTCGTTTATTAATGTTTTCATACCATAAACAGTTGAGAACATCGTAACAACAGCAAAAACACCGATTATTATTCCAAGTAAAGTAAGAAATGATCTCATTTTGTGTGTGAAAATGTTCTGAATACTGCTGCCCAGACTTTCTGAAAAATGCATATTAACTCACTTAATAAACTATTTTCTTACATTTGGGACATTCTTTAAATTCACCTTTGTCTTTGGTCTTCTTCTCTTCCATATAATGATTTCCGCATTCAGGACAGGAAATTGCTACCGGTTTATTATTAGTTATAAATTTACATTTTGGATAATTAGTACAGGAATAGAAGTACCTGCCTTTTTTACTCTTTTTCTCGGTGATCTGTCCATCTTCACATTCAGGACATTTTATACCAATTGTGAAAGGTTCTGTGTATTTACATTTGGGGAAATTGGAACATGCAATAAATTTACCAAATCTGCCGTCTTTCAAAATAAGGTCGGAACCACATTCAGGACACTTTTTATCAAGTGTTTTTGGTTTCATAATTTCTATTTTTCCATCTTCATTTCTTCTGAAATTCTTAATATTCTTGCATTCCGGAAAGTTGGAACATGCCAAAAATTGACCATTTCTTCCCCACTTTAAGACCATCGAACTTCCACATTTATCACATTTAATATCTGTATTTTCCGTTACATT
>JAUVLU010000044.1 GCA_030600585.1 Candidatus Cloacimonadota bacterium
GTATAATCCATTTTGAATGTCGGATACTACTTTTCGCTTAAAGGCATCACTGTAACGACGGCTTGTGCCTTTTCCTTTATAAACATTCTTCTTTTTCAACTTGACCTCCAATTGTGACAACCTATTTTAGGACAAGACAATAATATTACATCACTCCAACAACAATGCTTTTCACAAACTAAAAAGTTTTTATTCCGTGTAACTCAAAGCTCTGTCTTTGAAATTTGCAAACAAGAAAGAATATACCGTTTAAAGCAACGATGTTTTACTTCGTAAAGCCATCTTATTTTTGCATCGTAAAGCCGACAGGAAAAGAATATGTCGTTTTTCTGAGAAAAGCCGACATTAAATGTTTGCGTTACTTCCACTGCCTGCTTATCTCATAACAACAAATTGCAGTACAAACTCCCACATTCAAAGAATTCTTCCAGCCGGAGAGTGGAATTTGAATAATCTCATCGGCAAGTTTAAGGGTTTCTTTTGATATTCCCAGAGCTTCATTCCCGAGGATCAGAACACATTTTTTCTTAAATTCTGTTTTGGAAATATCTACTGAATGAGTTGTTGTTTCTAAAGCATAAATAGTAAATCCATCTTTTTTTAATTCTTTTATTACCTGCCCTACAGAAGAATGAGCTGACCAGTTTACAAATTCATCGGTACCCATTGCGGTTTTTTGCACCTTACTATTATCCGGTGTAGGAGTGTATCCGCAAAGATATATTTGGGAAACTCCAAAGCATTCTGCAGAGCGGAAAATAGAGCCGACATTGAATGCGGAACGCAGATCATCGAGGATCAGGCAGAGCGGGATATTTACTTTTTTGGGTGAGTGTTCATCCTTTTTTAGAATAACAAATTCATCATCTTTTTTGTTTTTTCCAAATTCCTGTTCTATCGGAACTGCAAGAGCGAGGAACTCTCTTTTTGATGATCTTGTAATATCCTCATTTAACTTATAATTCATATATGCAAGGTAATCTTGAAATTCTGCAAGTAATTCTATTCGTAACGGTTCATTCTGCCAGCCGGCATCAATTCTTGTAATAAGCTCGATAAGCTTTTTACCTTGTTTTTCGCGATTAAATTTTTTGAAAATATCTTTTGTAAATTTCATAAAAGAAGAGGAAGCGTTAACGCTTCCTCTTATAATATCTTGTTCAATTACTTTGTAATTACTTTCTTCAAAACTTTTTTCTTAGGTGGTTTAAGCTCTTCTAATTCTGCGTTAAGTCTTGCATTTTCTTTTGTTAATCTTTCATTCTCAGTTCTCATTTTTTGGAATTTTCCCTGAAAATTGTTATGTTTCTTTTGAAGTATTTCCCATCTATTTTTGTATTCATGATTCTTGGTTTTCAACATTGTATTAGCTTTTGTAACAGCATCCACTTCATTTTTGTTGTTTTTAATGCTCACTATCAATGCTTTGTGTTTTTTATCTAACTGTTTCCATTTCATATGAAACTCTCTTTCCTGAGCTTGTAATTTCTTATGAACATCATTTAATTTGTGATATTCCAATTCGTAGTTCATCTTTTTCTTAGTTTTGGTGATATTATTACTTTGTTTGATCTGTTGATTTTGCTGAGCGCATAGACATAAAACCAGGCTGAGCAGCATTAAAATAATCATTGTTTTTTTCATTTTTCCTCCCATTTCCTTTTTTCTATTTGAAATCTTTCTCTTTTGCTTAATGTGTCAATAATTTTGTTATAATCACTCAAATTTACGCTCTGTTTCACCTGAAAGATTTTAATTCAACTTGACATACTGAGAATGATAAAATGGAGTAAATTCGTTGGTTCTGCATAATAAGGTTAATTTCTCTATTTGTCATTCCCGTGAAAACGGGAATCCAATCAAATAGAGGATTTAGATTGCTTCGGAAGAATTCCCATATTGGAAACCTCGCAATGACAGTTCGAAGTTTTGCAGAATCCATCAAAGTAAATAAGTGAAGGAAGGTCTCATGAAGTACCATAGAAAAATTTTTGGATATGAATGTGATATTTATGGTCATTTAAATAATGCAAATTACCTTCATCTTTATGAGGAAGCGCGTGCAACTGCATTGGAAGAGATGGGCATGTCGGTAATGAAATTAGCCGAAGAAGGTGTTCATATCTATATTACCGAGATCATACTCAATTTCAAGATCGGACTTCCGGTAGGAGAAAATGTAACAATAGATACAAGAATGATAACGGCTACACGGGCAACCTCAATTTGGAAGCAGAGAATTTTCAATAATGCAGGTAAGCTTTGTAATTCAGCAGTGGTAAAAGGTGTTTTTATTAAGGATGGAAAACCATTCAGAACATCAAAAGAATTTTTTGAAAATTATAAAAAACACATTCAAGCTGAGTAACTGTTTTTATAAAACCGAATTTATAGCAAGAGTGTAGCCAAACCCAGGAAGGAAGCGAATCCGCCAATATCCGTCAGCATTGTAATTATCACACTGGAAGCCAGAGCAGGGTCTATCTTCAGTGTTTTCATTATCACCGGAATCGATGAACCGATAAGCCCGGCAATGAACATATTACAGACCATCGATACCCCGAGAATTACACCGAGAAGAATGTCCCCCTTAAAAAAATACATAATAAGCATTGCGACTGAACCTATTAAAAAACCATTTATTATCCCAACTGTAATTTCCTTAAATATTGCTCTGTATGTATTATGAAGTGTCAATTCTCCCAGCGCAATACCCCGTGTTATCACGGTAAGGGTTTGTGTCCCTGAGTTTCCGCCCAGTCCAGCCACAATAGGCATGAGAACCGCCAGAAAAGATAATCGGGCTATCGTACCCTCAAAAACGCCAACAACACTTGAAACAAGAAGTGCAGTAAAAAGATTCAGAGTAAGCCAGGGAAGTCTCTTCCGAACAGAACTGATAGGTGAGGTGAAAACCTTATCTTCGCTCTCCAAACCAACCATTTTATAAACATCTTCCGAAGCTTCTTCATCGATTACATCGATAATATCGTCAACCGTGATCCTGCCGAGTAAATGATTTTCTTTATCTACAACCGGTAAGATATAAATATCATATTTACGAAAGATGTGTGCAACCTGTTCCTGATCCAGGTTCACCTGAGCAGAGATTACCTCTTTATCCATAACATCTTTTGCACTTCTCTGCGGTTTTGCCAGAAGTAAGCGGGTCACTTCCAGAATACCGATCAATTTATTTTCTTTATCCACCACAAAAATGTAATGTATATTTTCTACTTCTTCATAATTTCCTCGAATATATTCAATGATTTCATCACGTTTCATTTCCTGATCAACAGCAATGATCTCCTTCTGCATGATACCGCCGGCGGTATCTTCATCATAAATAAGAAGCTGTTTGATCTCATCGGAATCTTCTTTATCTATCTTCTGCAGAACATCTTTTAATTGATGTTCATCCAATTCAGCAGCAATATCGGTAGCTTCATCAGAATCCATTTCACCCATGATCTCAACGAGACGCTTCTGTTGAATGGTTTCCAGAATATCTTCACGAAGCTCGTCATGAAGGTCATAAATCACATCGGAAGCAAGTTCCGAAGAAAGATATGAAAATGTTTTAACCTGATATTCAGCGGGGAGTTCATTTATAATTTGAGCAGCATCAGCAGGATGAAGCAGGTTGATCTTTGCCCTTAATTCATCATGTTGATCTTTTTCTAAATATTCAATTATTTGATCTAAAGTTACTTTAATCATCTTTAACTCCTATTATAGGCAGGATTCTTCAAAAATATAGATGATTCTGTCTATAATTATTCTAACGATAACTAAAAAAGCCCCGAAAACGGGGCTTTAATATTTAATGATCAAGTTTATATTAATAACGTGATCTTATTTCTTTTTTGGTTTTGGTTTTGCTTCTGCTTTCTTCTCACTGCCTTGTGTAAATTCAATAATTGCCATTGGAGCGCAATCACCACGGCGGTAACCATTTTTCAATACTCTTGTATATCCGCCTTCAGTTGTTTCAAATCTTGGAGCGATCTCATCAAAGACTTTTTTTACAAGACCTCTGTTCTTAAGCACTTTGAATGCTAATCTGCGATAATGCACAGAACCTTTCTTCCCGTAAGTAATAATTTTTTCTGCCAGACTTCTTATCTCTTTTGCCCTAGCTTGAGTTGTGTTTATTCTTTCGTGTTTCACAAGGGAAGCAACAAGATTTTTAAGCATCAAATTACGATGCCCTTTTTCTCTACCGAATTTTCTTCCGCTAACTTTATGTCTCATAGTTTAATCCTTATTTCTTGATAGTTACTTTATTTTTGGCATCATCGATCTTTTTTCTCATGCCTGTTACATCCATACCGAGAGAAAGTTCGTATTGACCAAGTAAAGTATGTATCTCTTCAAGAGATTTCTTACCGAAGTTTCTATATTTCAACATTTCATTTTCATTTTTTTCTACAAGTTCACCGATCTTTTCTATCTTAGCAGCAGAAAGACAATTGCTGCAGCGAACAGAAAGTTCAAGTTCGTTCACATTAGTAGATAATATCTTTTCCATTCTTTCAAGTTCCGGATCCATCTCGATTTCTTCAATATACTCCGGTTCTTTCTCAAAGAGAACAATCGAATCATACAGATCTCTTAGTATTTTTGCGGAGAGATAAAGTGAATCTTTGGGGTCGATACTGCCATCAGTAGTTACTTTCATTATTAATTTATCAAAATCGATACGCTCACCAACACGCTGATTTCCAACTTCAAAATTTACCTTAACGATAGGAGAATAGATCGAATCGATTGGAATAACTCCAACTGATTTTTCATCCATATCATGATTATCTGCGGAGACATAACCTCTACCGATACCTATCCATAATTCCATCCTGAATTCAACATCTTCGGTCATTTCTAAAAGTTCCAGATCTTTATTGATGATCTTTACATCAGCAATTTCTTCAATATCACCAGCAGTGATCATGCCAACACCCTTATGTTCCAAAACAAGTTTTTCTTCACTAACTGAATCGGTGCTGATAACCAGTTTTTTCAATTTTAGGATAAGGTCTATAAAATCTAATGTCGATCCTGGAATAGGGGCGAATTCATGATGTAATCCTTCAATCTTAACATAGCGTACTGCAGCACCCTGAATAGAGGAAAGCAATACCCTTCTCAGTGTATTTCCAATTGTTGTGGCAAAACCAGATTCTAATGGTCCAATTTCAAATTTTCCGTAGGTCGAGCTATATGTTTTTTCATCGACTACTACTGACTCCGGCAATTGTAACGGCTCTAGGAATTTCATATAAGATCTCCTAATCTACTATTTGGAATAATATTCAACGATCAAACGTTCATCAATATCAAGTTGGATCTGCTCACGAGTTGGGATACTGATAATTTGTCCTTTAAATTTATCTTTATCAACTTTGAACCAATCGATGCTGTCAACTTCTGTTGAAGCTTCCATGGCTTCCTGGATCAAAAGCATTTGCCTGCTTTTTTCCTTAATTACAATTTCATCTCCTGCACGAACATTAAAAGAAGGAATATCTACCTTTCTTTCGTTAACTAAAACGTGACCGTGACGAACAATCTGTCTAGCTGCTTTTCTGGAAGGAGCAAAGCCCATACGATAGACAATATTATCTAAACGTGTTTCCAGAATCTGAAGTAAGTTTTCGCCGGTTTTACCTGATTTTTTGGCAGCCATTTTAAAATATTTTCTAAATTGTTTTTCTAAAACACCATAAGTTCGGCGTACTTTTTGTTTTTCTCTCAAATGTACACCATAATCACTCATTCTCTTTCTAAAACCTCTGGAATTACCGTGTTCTCCGGGAATAAATGGTCTTTTTTCAAAAGCACATTTTTCGGAGTTACAGCGTGAACCCTTGAGGAATAATTTCGTTCCTTCTCTTCTACATAATTTACAAGATGATCCTGTATATCTCGCCATAATTTAATCCTTATACTCTTCTAGTTTTTCTTGGTCTGCATCCGTTGTGCGGGATAGGTGTTTTATCTTCGATCAAAGTGATCTCTATACCATTTGCGTTGAGTGCACGAATTGCAGACTCTCTACCGCCACCAGGACCTTTTACAATAACTTTAACTTTATTCACACCCATCTCGATTGCTGCTGCTGCAACTTCTTCTGCTGCTAACTGCGCTGCAAATGGAGTACTCTTCTTCGACCCTTTATATCCGATCTTCCCGCCGCTTGACCAGGTAAGAAGATTTCCAGCTTTATCTGTTAATGATACAATTGTATTATTGAAACTGGAATGAATATGAGCTACACCTTCATTATACGAAAGTCTTACTCTTTTCTTTTTTCTAACTTTTGTAGTTGCGTTTGCCATTATTCACTCCCTTACTATCTCTTTCTGCCCTTACGGGTTCTGGCATTTGTATGTGTACGCTGTCCACGAACCGGAAGACCAGATTTATGACGAATGCCGCGATAGCAATTAATTTCCATAAGGCGTTTAATATCCATTGCTTTTTGAGTTCTTAAATCACCCTCGACAACATAATCATCAATAATGATCTCACGCAATTGCTTTTCCTGTTCAACATTAAGGTCTTTAACTTTGATATTCTCATCGATACCTAATTTTGCGAGAATTTGTTCAGCAGTGGATTTGCCTATTCCGTAGATATAGGTAAGCCCGATAACTATTCTTTTTTCTCTTGGTAATTCTACCCCTGATATATGTGCCAAGCTTCCTCCTTACTCTAACCTTGACGTTGTTTATGCTTTGGATTACTAGAACAAATAATTCTAATAACGCCATTTCGTTTGATTATTTTACAATCTTTACACATTTTTTTAACAGATGCTCTAACTTTCATCCTATTCTCCTATTTATAACGATATACTATACGCCCACGATTTAAATCGTAGGGAGACAATTCAACTTTAACTTTATCACCCGGTAAGATCTT
Organism: Candidatus Cloacimonadota bacterium; assembly: GCA_030600585.1. GTDB lineage: Bacteria > Cloacimonadota > Cloacimonadia > Cloacimonadales > TCS61 > Tenebribacter. Next base: position 6,925 of record JAUVLU010000044.1, read on the forward strand.
AATATAATGCATTCGCATTTTACCAGAACTGTGAGCAAGAATTTCGTGTCCATTTTCTAATTCAACTTTAAATGTTGTATTAGGAAGTGCCTCTATTACAACACCTTCAACTTCAATAACGCCTTCTTTAGCCATACTTTTTTTACTCTCTAATACTCAGTTAAAAGTTCTGCTTCATTCTCAGTGATAAGAATAGTATGTTCGAAATGAGCAGATAATGAACCATCTGCCACATAAAATTCCCAACCATTCTCAATCACCCGGTTAGTTCCGATATTAACCATTGGCTCAATCGCAATTGTCATACCTTTTCTCAATCTTGGTCCTTTTCCTTTTACACCAAAATTAGGAACGATCGGATCTTCGTGCAATGATGTTCCGATACCGTGACCTGTTAAGTTATCAGCCACAAAATATCCTTGCGACATCACATACGATCCAATTGCATGCGATATATCTCCAACTCTGGCTCCATCTCTTGCCTGAGAAATTCCCCTTTTAAGAGCTTCTCTGGTTACTGCCATTAATACAGCAGCTTGTTCTGAGATTTTACCAACTTGAAACGTTTTGGCTGCATCACCATAATATCCGTTTTTATAAACACCAACATCTATTCCAATTATGTCACCTTCTTGCAGGATCTTTTTTTTGGAAGGAATGCCATGCACAATGCATGAATTCACAGATGAACAGACAGCCGCTGGAAAAGGAGGTAAACCAGGAATATAATATCCCTTAAAAGCCGGTTTTCCAGCCTCATTCCGAATCAATTCATCAGCAAATTTGTCGATATCATATGTGCTTATACCCGGTTTGACAATATCATCCAATTTGTGAAGCAGCAACCCAACAATGCGATTACTTTCTCGCATTTTGGCGATCTCATTATTATTCTTGATCGTTATCATTCTGCCTCTCATTTCACTTCATTTACAAATAAAGAACTAGCGTCTTCTTCCACGAAGCTTTCCTTTTTTCATGAATCCTTCATAGTGTCTCATTACGAGGTGAGATTCGATCTGCTGAAGAGTATCAAGCGCCACACCAACGATAATGATAAGTCCGGTTCCTCCAAAATAGAAAGGAAGATTAGCCCATTTTGACATAAATTCAGGCATTACAGCAATAAATGCGAAGAAAACTGCACCTGGAAGTGTAATTCTTGTAAGTACATTATTAATATAATCCGATGTCTTCTTCCCGGGTTTACGACCAGGAATAAAGCCACCGTATTTTTTCATATTTTCCGCCATTTCAATAGGATTTAAAACCATTGCTGTATAGAAATAAGCAAAGAAAACGATGAGACCTACATAAAGAACTGTATATAAAAATGCCCCTGGTGATAAATACGCAACGAGTGAATTCATAAGATCGCTATCTTTAAAAAAAGTAGCTATCGTTCGAGGGAACATCAAAATCGAGGAAGCAAAGATAATTGGAATTACACCGGCTGTATTCACTTTAAGTGGAATGTGTGTAGTCTGCCCGCCATAAACTTTTCTTCCAACAATTCTTTTTGCATATTGAACCGGTATTTTACGCACACCTTCTGTTATTAAAACAACAGAAGCAGTAACCGCAACCATAACCAACAGTACAAGAACAGCCTTGAAAATACTCATAGCTCCTACTCTTACCATTTGGAACATTTGTGCAAAACCAGCGGGATAACGAGCAATAATACCTGCAAAGATGATCAATGAAATTCCGTTTCCAATACCGTGTTCAGTGATCTGCTCTCCAAGCCACATAATAAACATCACACCCGTAACCATTGTTATAACACTTGTAAACATAAATAAGAAACCCGGATTTGGAACTGCGCCTTCTACGCCTGTCTGCAGAAACATACTAATACCAATTGCATTAAAAGATGCAATAAATACTGTTCCGTATCTGGTATATTGTGCTATTTTCTTCTGTCCTTCGGCTCCTTCTTTTTTCAACCTTTCAAAAAATGGAATAACTCCGCCGAGAAGTTGGATAACAATTGAAGTTGTAATATAAGGCATAATTCCCAATGCAAAAACAGATGCACGTCCAAGGTTACCACCAACAAAAAGGTCGAACATACCAAAAAGATTTCCACCGGATTGGTTGGCACCTCCAATGAACTGAGATAATACTTCTGAATTTATTCCGGGAATCGGAATATAACTTCCCAATCTATAGATCACCAAGATAAATCCTGTGAAGAGAATTTTCTTTTTAAGATCCGGTATCTTGAAAATATTACTTATACTCTTCCACACTTTAAATAACCTCCGCAATTCCGCCTTGCTTTTCGATCAATTCTTTTGCAACTTTAGAAAAAGCATTAGCTTTTATTATAATCTTTCTGTCAAATATTTCAGATCCTCTTGCAAGAATTTTTACAGGAGCAATCTCTTTAGCTTTTGGTTTACGGATCAAATTTAATTCTTCAAGTGCTTTAATATCAAATTCTTTTGCTGTTAATTCTTGAAGATCACTGAGATTAACAATTCTAAATTGTTTTTTAAATATATTGGTAAAACCTCTTTTAGGCAAACGACGCTGCAGGGGCATCTGACCACCCTCGAACCAAGCTGGAATATTTCCGCCTGAACGTGATTTTTGCCCTTTGTGTCCCTTACCGGCAGTCTTGCCGAATCCGGAACCATGACCTTTACCTAATCTTTTCTTACCTGTTTTTATATTAGGACGTTCGAGATTATGAAGTTTCATTATTTCTCCTCTTACTACTTCTTAGCTTCACTTGATTTTGTCTTCTTTGGTGCTACTTTCTTTGGAGCAACTTTCTTCGGTGTAGTTTTCTTTGGAACAACTTTCTTTGGTGCAGTTTTCTTTGGAACAACTTTTTTCGGTGCTGCTTTCTTTGGAGCAACTTTTTTGATTGTAGTCTTCTTTGCTACCGGCTTTTTTTCAATCGCTTTTTTTACAGTTGCTTTTTTAGTAGTTTCTTTTTTTACTGCTGTTTTTTTGGGAGCAGCTTTCTTTGGTGTATCCTTTTTATCAATTGCTTTTTTTACAACTGGTTTTTTAGTTATCTTCTTTTCTTTGATCTCTTCAATTTTTACAAGATGAGCAACTTTGAAGACCATACCGCGAATAACCGGATTATCATCATGAATTCTTGTTCTATTGATCTTACCGAGACCAAGAGCAATAATAGTTCTTTTTTGATCTTCCTTTCTACCAATAACACTGCGGATCTGAGTTACTTTAAGTTTCATTTAATGCCTCCTCAGATTTTTTCTGTCCGCTGATCTCTTCAATTGTTTTGCCGCGTAGTCTTGCAACTTGAGAAATAGTTCTCAGCTCTTTCAAGCCATTAACAGTTGCCTTAACAACATTGGCAGAAGTATTAGAACCTAAAGATTTCGTAAGAATATCTTGAATTCCTGCAGCTTCCAGAATCGCACGAGCGGGTCCGCCTGCAATAATTCCTGTACCGGGAGATGCCGGTTTAAGCATGATTTTGCTAGCTCCAAAACGACCGATGATCTCGTGAGGAATAGTACCTTTTACTATAGGAACCGTAAACATAGTTTTTCCGGCTTTACCTTTTGCTTTTTTAATAGCATTAACGATCTCGTTAGCTTTTCCTGTTCCTACTCCAACCTTACCTTCTTTATCTCCCACAACAACTGTTGCGTTAAAACTAAAATTTCTACCACCCTTAACAACTTTTGCAACACGATTAGTATCTACTATCTTTTCAATTGCAAATTCAGGTTCATTTGAACGAGGATTTCCTTTTCTTTTATCCAAAATTCCTCCTAAAATTCCAAACCAGCTTTACGAGCGCCTGCAGCAAGAGCTTTCACTCTACCGTGGAATAAATATCCCGCTCTATCGAAACAAACTTTCTTGATCCCTTTTTCAATAGCAATCTTAGCAAGTTTTTGTCCGACTTCAAAGCTTTGTTCTGTTTTCTTTTTTGATCTATCAATTTTCATATTTTTTGAAATTGTTGAGAATGATACTAACGTTGTACCGGTTGTATCATCAATGATCTGAGCACTTATATTCTTGAGACTTCTGAAAACTGCCAAACGCGGCAGTTCAGGAGTTCCAAAGATTTTACCTCTAATTGAACGTTTTCTTTTTGCACGAGCTGCATATCTTTTATAGGTAATTGATTTCTTATTCATTATGTTCTCCCCTATGCTGTTGCAGCAGTTTTGCCAGGTTTAATGCGTACGTATTCACCTTTGTAACGTATACCTTTACCTGTAGCATAGTTCAAAGGAGGTCTACATTTTCTGATCTCTGCAGCAAATTTGCCGATATCTTCTTTATGGATTCCACTAACTTTGATATTAGCTTGAACCCCAAGAGCGCCTTGCTCTCTTCTTGGAACTAATTCAGCTTCTACTTTAAGATTCTCAGGAATCTCTATGAGAATATCATGAGAGAAACCAACATTGAGCTTCAGCCATTGTCCTAATACTTCTGCTGAATATCCAGTTCCAATGATCTGTAATTCTTTTGAATATCCATCTGAAAGACCAATGATCATATTATTAACCAATGATCTTGTGAGTCCGTGGAAAGATTTTTGTTCTTTGGAATCATCTCTTCTTCCCAAAATTAATATGTTTTCTTCCTGTTTAATTGTGATCCCATCATTAAATTTATACTTGAGTTCACCATTCTTAGAAGAAACAGTAATTATATTATCTTTGATTTCTACTTTAATGCCTTCCGGTACCGGCACAGGAGTTTTTCCAATTCTAGACATTATATCCTCCCCTTACCATACTTTACAGATATACTCACCGCCGATTTTCATCTCGCGGGCATCTCTATCTGTAATTACGCCTTTATTAGTAGAAATAATAGCACAACCTGTGTTATTATAAACAGAAGGAATATTTTTTGAATTAATATAAACCCGTAAACCCGGTTTACTAATTCTAACAATACCCTTCAAAACAGCTTCGCCCTGGTTTGTATAGCGAAGGTTAATAAATATCTTCTTTCTATAAATTTTCTTTTCCTGCTCTCTTTCGATAAGCTCATAACTGTTTACAAAATTCTCATCTGAGAGAATTTTTACTATTGCTTCACTTACATTACTATGGTTAATAACAACCGTTTTATGTTCCGCCCGATATGCGTTCCTTATCATAGTAATAGCATCAGCGATCGGATCTGTACAACTCATTTTTTTCTCCTTAATCCCTTTTGATATTTTTTACCAACTAGCTTTTTTAACTCCAGGTATTTGACCTTCTGAAGCCAATTTTCTAAAACAAAGACGGCATACTCCAAAATCTCTCATATAAGCTCTGGAACGACCGCATATTTTACAGCGAGAATATTTTCTTACTGCATACTTTGGAGTTCTTTTCTGTTTTACAACCCATGATTTCTTAGCCAAAATTACCCCTTCCTAATTTTTCTTGAACGGCATACCAAGAAAACGAAGAAGTTCTCTTCCTTCTTCATCATTATTAGCTGTCGTTACTATTGTAATATTTAAACCTCTAACGGCATCGATCTTATCATATTCAATTTCAGGGAAAACAGTTTGTTCTTTAATTCCTAAAGAGAAGTTTCCACGACCATCGAAAGATTTGTTTGATGTACCCCTAAAGTCTCGAACTCTTGGAATAACTATCGAGATAAGCCGATCAATAAATTCATACATAACCTCACCACGAAGAGTTACCTTACACCCGATTGGCATTCCTTCTCTCAATTTAAAATTAGAGATAGATTTTTTTGCCCTTGTAACAATCGGTTTTCTACCTGTAATAATTGTGAGTTCTTTTACAGCATTATCTAATAACGCCTTATTTTGTGTAGCTTCACCCACTCCTATATTAATAGATACTTTCTCCAATTTTGGAACACAATGCACGTTATCAAATCCAAAATGCTTCATTAGAGAAGGAATAACTTCTTTATTGTATTTTTCTTGTAATCTATTCATCCCAATCTCCTTTAGATCTCATCACCGGTTTTTCTGCAAACACGGATTCTGGAGTCTCCATGCTTTTTAAAGACAGCACGAGTTACATCATTGATCTTATCGTTATACAACTTCACATTTGAAATATGAATAGGAGCTTCTTTTTCTACAATCCCGCCCTGTTGATTCTGCTGGTTAGGTCGAGTGTGTTTTTTGATAAAGTTTACTTTTTCAACAATGACCCTGTTTTCTTTTGGCATTGCTTTAAGAACTCTACCTTTAACTCCTTTGTATTTTCCGGCAATAATTACAACATTATCGCCTTTTTTGATTCTCATCTTCTTTGTACTTTTCTTTTTACTATTACTTTTAAACATAGTTACCTCTAAAGAACTTCCGGTGCCAGAGAGACGATTTTCATAAATCCATGTTCTCTCAATTCACGCGCTACCGGACCAAATATACGGGTTGCAACCGGCTCTAATCTTTCATCGATGATGACAGCCGCATTATCCTGGAAACGAATATAGGTTCCGTCAGGTCTGCTGACTTCTTTGTGAGTACGCACGATCACAGCTTTTTCTACAGCACCTTTTTTGATCTTTCCATTTGGAGTTGCCGATTTAATTGCAACAACAATAATATCACCAAGGCTGGCATATCTTCTTTTAGATCCGCCAAGAACTTTGATGCATTCAGCTTTTTTTGCCCCTGAATTATCTGCTATAATTAATCTTGTCTGAGCTTGAATCATTTCAGACTCCTTATTTACTTTTCGTAATTATTTTGCTCAATGACCATCTTTTGTGACGGCTTATCGGATTACTTTCTTCAATCAGAACAACATCACCGATGCCACATTCATTTTTTTCGTCATGAGCTTTAAATTTTTTATGTCTTCTAACAATTTTCTTATATAGCGGATGTTTGAACTGACGCTCAACTTTCACTACTATTGTTTTATCCATCTTGTCGCTAACGACAATGCCTGTTTTGGTTAATTTTCTAGCCATGTTAACCTCTTAATTCCCTTTCTGTTAAAAGAGTTTTCATGCGAGCAATGTCTTTTTTAACATCTTTTAATTTATTTCCATTCTCCAGGCGGTTCATTGATTGTTGAAATCTCAAATTGAACAATTCTTCCTGGTTGTCATGAAGTTTTTGTGAAATTTCATCATTAGTCATTTCACGCAAATCTGTAATTTTCATTATTCAACTCCCTCTCTGATCTCTAATTTTATTTTCACAGGAAGTTTATATCCTACGAGACGGTTGATCTCTTTTGCAGTTTCCAGATCGACACCTTCAAATTCGAATAATATCCTACCGGGTTTAACAACGGCAACCCAATATTCCGGAGCTCCCTTACCTTTACCCATACGAGTTTCAGCAGGTTTTGCAGTAATTGGTTTGTCCGGAAATATTCGAATCCATAGTTTACCGGTTCTTTTCATTTTACGTGAGATCGTTATACGTGCAGCTTCAATTTGACGACTTGAAATCCAGCCCGGTGCAATACTATATAATCCGAAATCTCCAAAATTAAGAGTACTGCCGCGATGAGCTAAGCCTCTAGTTCGTCCTTTCTGCATTTTTCTATATTTTACTTTTTTTGGTGCTAACATTTATTAATCTCCCGAATTAATTAAGGATATCGCCCTTATAGATCCAAATCTTTATGCCGATAATACCGTAAGTTGTGTTAACTTCGGTAAGAGCATAATCGATGTCGGCTCTTAAGGTATGAAGAGGTGTTCTGCCTTCATGATATCTTTCAGTACGCGCCATTTCAGCGCCGCCTAAACGACCTGAGCATTGAACTTTAATGCCTTCTATACCACTTCTCATTGCATTTCGGATCGCAAATTTCATGGCTCTTCGGAAAGATATCCTTCTTTGAAGCTGAGATCCGATTTCTTTTCCTACAAGTTTCGCATCTGTCCATAAATCCTTGATCTCTTGAACATTTACAAACACGTTTAATTCATTTTTTTTGTTTTTATTAACAAGAACTGTTAATTCATTACGTAATTTCTCAATTTCCGAACCCTTACGACCAATGACCTGTCCCGGTCTGGCAGTATGGATATCAATTGTAACTGATTTTGTTTTTCTTTGGATAATGATCTTGGAGATCATTGCATCCTTGAGTCTGTTATTAATGTATTTCTTGATCTTAAGGTCTTCATGAAATTTATTAATATAATCCTCACCTGATGCAAACCATATAGAATCATAATTTTTGTTTACGCCGATTCGGTAACTAATTGGATTAACTTTTTGTCCCAAGGGTAGCCTCCTCTTCTTTATCCAAAATGTGCAGTGTGATGTGACAAGTTCTTCTTCTGATAACAGTTGCTCTACCCTGAGCACGAGGTCTCATTCTTTTCATTATAGGACCGTCATCGGCAAAAACTTCGTCGACGAACATGTTATCAATATCAACCTTTCCTTCTTTCATTGTTGCGTTTGCAATTGCAGAATTAAGAAGTTTACCAACATCAGCCGCAACACTTTTCTTCGAGAATAGCAGTATTCTTTGAGCTTCGGGTACAGACTTGCCGCGGATAAGATCAAGGATCAATCTCGCCTTTCTGGCCGAACCTCTTAAGTTCCTTACTCTGGCTGTTGCTTCCATTACTATTATCTCCCTTTTTCTTTAATCTTAACTTTTTGTTTTATGACCACGGTATATACGTGTAGGAGCAAATTCACCTAATTTGTGTCCAACCATATTTTCTGTAATATACACAGGTATAAATTTGCGACCATTATGGACAGCAAATGTATGTTCAACAAATTTTGGTAAAACTGTTGATCTTCTAGACCATGTTTTAATAACTTCTTTTTTACCTGATTCATTTAATACATCTATTTTCTTCTCGAGATGTTTATCTACAAAAGGTCCTTTTTTAATTGATCGAGACATATTTCTTCCTTTTATCGTTTCTTTTTAGATTTAATGATATACTTATCAGAATATTTACGTTTCTTACGAGTATGACCACCTTTGGCCAATACGCCCCATGGTGACACAGGATGTCCGCCGCCTGATGTTTTCGCTTCACCACCGCCCATTGGATGATCAACAGGATTCATGGCAACACCACGAACTGTTGGGCGAATACCTTTCCAGCGATTACGTCCTGCTTTACCAATAACAATCGAATCATGTTCTGTGTTTCCAACCTGTCCGATAGTAGCATAGCATTCTCTTCTTATAAGATGGATGTCATTTGATGGCATCTTTATGTGAATATATCCGCCTTCTTTAGCCACTACTTGTGCATAAGATCCTGCACTTCGCGCTATTTGACCACCTTTGCCTTCTTTGAATTCAACATTATGAATAACTGTTCCAAGTGGAATTCTATCAAGTGGAAGTGCATTCCCAACATTGATCGGGGCTTTAGGTCCTGAAATTATTTGATCTCCAACTTTAATACCTAATGGAGCAAGAATGTATCTTTTTTCACCATCAACATAAAATAGTAAAGCAATTCTAGCACTTCTATTGGGATCGTATTCGATAGCTGCAACTTTTGCCGGAATTTCATGTTTGTTTCTTTTGAAATCGATGATTCTATAATGTTTTTTATGACCACCACCACGATGTCGGCATGTAATTCGACCATGATGATTTCTTCCAGCTTTTTGTGGAAGAGGTTTGATCAGAGATTTTTCCGGTTTTGTTTTAGTGATCTCTTCGAAAGTAAAACCGGTTTTGAATCTCATTGTTGGGGTAATTGGTCTATATTTTTTAATTCCCATTTTAAATCTCCCTATGCCTCAAACTCGGCTATTGAATCGCCTTCTTTAAGTTTAACTATAGCTTTTTTCCAATCGGCACGTTTCCCTGAATATTTTCCCATACGTTTAACTTTACCACGTTGACAAATTGTATTCACTCTGATCACGTCCACATTGAAAATGTGTTCAATTGCTTTAGCGATCTCGATCTTATTTGCATTAACGCTTACTCTAAAAGTATAACTGTTAGTAGCGTTCTGAATTGAAGAAGTTTTTTCTGTTATCATTGGGGCAATAACTATTTCTCTTACTTGTTTCATTTTGCAAATACCTCCTTCATTTTATTCAATGCAGCTTCGGTAAGAATAAGACAGTTGCAATGAAGTACTTCGTAAGGATAAACACTATCTGCTCTATCCATTTTTACATAAGGAATATTAGAAAAAGATTTGATAACATTCATATCACTTCCATCAATAAGAATAAGTTTTTTACTTCTTTCCGGAGTGATCTTTGCAAGCAATTCTTTAGCAGCTTTTGTGTTCGGTTCTTTGAAATATAGTGAATCAAGTAATATAACTTGTTTTTCATTAGCTCTTTCCGTAAGAGCAAGTTTAAGAGCTAATCTTTTCTTTTTCTTTGGAATTTTCTTATACCAGTCTTTAGGTTTAGGACCAAAAGCAACACCGCCACCCACGCGTAACGGAGTTCTTAAATTACCTGGTCTTGCATTACCAGTCCCTTTTTGTTTAAACAATTTTTTACCACTACCGTTTGCTTCCGCACGGGTTTGTGTAGAAGAATTCCCCTTTCTTTGGTTACCGAGATATGTCTTAATAACTTCATAAATTAAAGCTTTGGGATTTTTTGATTCTACAGCAAAAAGGGATTTAGGAAGTGTCTTTGTTCCTATCTCTTCACCTTTCATTGAATATTTATTTATCTTTAACATTTATTTCTCCCAATCACAGTTCTTTTCTAAGTCTTACAATTGAATTTCTATGTCCGGGAACAGCACCTTTAACCATTACCAGATTTCGTTCAATATCTACCTTAACAACTTGCAGGTTAAGAACTGAAACTTTATCTACACCTTGATGTCCGGGAAGTTTTTTCCCTTTGAATACTCTTGCAGGAGTAGCGCATTGCCCGATTGAGCCAGGTCCTCTATAAGATTCATGAACACCATGTGTTGCTTTAAATCCATGGAAATTATGACGTTTCATAACACCTTGGAATCCTTTACCTTTTGAAGTCCCTGTTATTTTTAAGAGTTCATGTTCTTCAAACATACTTACATCAAAAATTTCGCCTTCATTAATATCTTTATACATTTTAAGGCGGAATTCTTTAAGATATCTGTATGGAGGACTATTATGTTTTTTGAAGTGTCCCATCATCGGTTTGCTTACTTTCTTCTCATCTATTTCTTCAAATCCTAATTGCACTGCATCGTATCCGTGCTTCTCTTTGTTTTTACGATGAATAACACGACATGGTCCAGCCTTTATAACGGTTACAGGAATTACATTTCCTTGCTTGTCAAAAATTTGAGTCATCCCGATTTTTTTTCCTATTAATCCTATCATCTCAAACTCCTTTACGTTCTGATCTCAACATGTACACCAGCAGGAAGATTTAATTTCTTTAATGCTCCTGTAGTTTGCGGTGTAGGATTTATAATATCGATCAATCGTTTGTGTACTAACATTTCAAATTGTTCCTGTGCTTTTTTGTTAACGTGTGGAGATTTTAAGACTGTATATAGAGATCTTTCTGTAGGCAGAGGAATCGGACCAACAATTTTAGCTCCGGTGTTTTTTGTGTTCTTAATGATCTCTGCAACAGATTTATCTAATAAGCGATAATCATACGCTTTAAGTCTTATTCTGATCTTATTCTCGTTATTTGTTTTTCCCACTATTTCCTCCGAGATTACTCGATAACTTCGCCGACAACACCGGCACCGATAGTTCTTCCACCTTCACGGATCGCATAACGAAGACCTTTCTCCATTGCGATCGGTGTGATAAGTTCTGCTGAAATCGTTACATTATCACCAGGCATTACCATCTCTACTCCCTCAGGAAGTGTGATGGAACCGGTTACATCTGTTGTACGGAAATAGAATTGTGGTCGGTAGCCGCTAAAGAATGGCTTA
>JAUVLU010000057.1 GCA_030600585.1 Candidatus Cloacimonadota bacterium
TTACTTTTTACTTTCTACTTTATTCTTTGGTCTTTATTTATTCTTTCTCAAAGGCGGAGCTTTGAGTTACTTTTTGCTTTCTGATCTCTGATTTCTTACTTCAAACAGTCAAGGTGACTGTTCTACTTCTTTCACAAGCTCTTCCAGGTAAACCGGTTTGGTTCCAATTTTTCCTACTTTTATACCGGCAGCATGATTTGCCAGAATGGCTGCATTATTAAGAGTCGCATTACAGCTCAAAGCTAAGGCAAGTGTTGCAACAACCGTATCACCGGCACCGGATACATCATAGACTTCTTTGGCAACTGTAGGAATGTGAGAGATGGATAAGTTGTTAATTGTAAGTTGTGAGTTAGAAGTTGTAAGTTGATCAACCCCCTTTTGTTCCCCCTTCTCAAGGGGGACACCTCTTCCACTATTCTTTAACTCCCCCTCTATTGTGTTTAAGAGATTTATCCGCCGTGGCGGAGCGGACCGGGGGGTGAGTTCAGAAGTTTCTTTTTCCCTTACACCCTGTACCTTATCCCTTTTACCTGTCTCAAACACATACATTCCATCTGCACCGGCTGTAATGATGACATCGGAATCAAATTTATTAACAAGTATTTTTCCTGCTTTAATAATATCTTCTTCAGATTCGATTATTATTCCGCTCATAGTTTGAGCTTCTTTTTTATTGGGAGTTATCAAAGTTGATCCGGCATACCATTCTTTATGTTTCGGTTTGGGATCGATAATGAGAGAAATATAGTTTTCTTTTGAGAATTGGATCAATTGTAATATCAGTTGTTTGGATATTGTACCTTTGGCATAATCGGATATAATAATAGCTGAAAGATCTTCTATTTCCTTCAGCCTATTTATAAATTTTTCCTCCATGTGTGTTTCAATGTAATCTGTATTTTCGTGATCGATACGGAGTAATTGCTGGTTGAGCCCGATAACACGAGTTTTGCGGATCGTTGTTTTGTTGTTATCTGTAAAAATACCGTAAGTTGGAATATTTAGCTCTTCTGTTTTTTGCATAAGAATATCTTTGTACTGGTCATTCCCAACAATACCAAGTAGGAAAGGATTCCCACCGAGAGTAGAAATATTAGCAGCAACATTAGCTGCGCCGCCGGGAACATATTCTTCACTTAATACGCGGACAATAGGAACGGGAGCTTCCGGAGATATGCGTTCAACTTCACCATAGATGTATTTATCCAATATCAAATCGCCAATCACGGCAATTTTCCGGTTTTTAAATTTCTTTATTAGTTCTTTCATGTTTTGATTAGGTGGATTTTTTATTATATATGGTCTATCCTTCCTTAAGAGAGCAACGTGCGAGACTCGTCAGAATGACGATAATTTAAAGCAACGTGCGAGACTCGTCCAGTCTTTTCCAGCTAAAGCTGGATACGCCACGGCGTGCAGGATGACGGATAATTGAGAACTGCAAAGCTGGATCATTCTTGTTCTTCGCCCTTCGTCTCCGCTCAGGCTGACATAAGTTGGTGATTTTTCTCTCTCCCTCTATTGTGTTTAAGAGATTTATCCGCCGTGGCGGAGCGGACCGAGGGGTGAGTTCGACTAAACACAGCTTCGCCCCGTAACTTGCAAAACAAGTTTTTTTTTAATCTTGTTAAAAATTGTTATAATAATTATTAAGTCAATATATTATTTATGTATATTTGTTTTGGAAAAAAATAAATCTTATATATCATAACTCATTTCTCTAAAACATTTTATAATAAACTAAATATAGCAACCATAATATTTTTTTATAAGCAATTTTCTATAACATTTCTAACAGTGGATTTTTTCTATATGTATATTCGTGTCAACCCTTTTATAGTCTTATTTTTAGTATTTTTTAACTGGGACTAACAAGGTGATAAAACTGAATTTGTAAGGTTATATTTTTCGGGATGTTATGGATAATATTTTTTAGTCTATTCTTCCTTAAGAGAGCAACGTGAAAGATACGTCAGAATGACGATATTTAGAGAACCTCGCTGAATAGCTTGGGGTGCAAGATTCCAGCCTGAGGTTTACAAGCCATTGGTTTGCTGGTAAACGTTCAGTCTTCTCCAGCTAAAGCCGAATACGCCACGGCAAGCAGGATGACGGTAAATTTTTCCGTCTCTCTGGAGGAGTCTTCATGCTAATCTTTTAACGAAGAGTCTGGGGAAAATTAGTGATTGTATTAGTTTTGTCTATTCTTCCTTAAGAGAGCAACGTGACTCTTCGTCGAATGCCTATGTGAGATTACCTCAGAGAGACGCTAACACTCCGTCTTTCTGATCCGGCAGCTGCCGGACTGCTTTTCCCTCGAAGATTTATCCGCCGTGGAGGAATCTGGAGTACATAGACTCTTCCGACTTCATCCCGATTTTGGGACTTCGACGTGGCAAGCAGAATAAATGATTACACCTGATTTTATAAAATTATTGACATATAATCTAATAATTTTGTAAATGCTAAGTAGAGAATAAAAGATTTCAGGGAGTTTAGATGAAAAATAAGAACAGCATTCACAAAAGTGGTCCTATCCTCAGCGGATTAATAAATATTTTTTTTGATATGATCAAACACTTTATCAGGGATTTTGAAAATATGCGTAAAGTTAAGAAAATTGATTCAGCAACTGAAAAATTTTCTGCTCTTGAACACATGATAATCCGCCTGGAAGAAAAGATATATGATAACTGGAAAATCACTGAAAAACTCAAGAACAAATTGCTTTTGGGGAATGTGATTAATATTGCGCTATTACTTGTTATAATTTACCTTTTGATCAAATAATTATAATTAAATAAAATAATGCCCGTTACTAATTTGTATCGGGCTTTTTTATATTTACTTTCTGATTCTTGACCTGTGAAATGCGCAGCATATTTTACCGGGTTCTATTTTCTCAAAGGCAGAGCTTTGAGTTACTAATTTCTTCCTGCTTTTTTTTTGTTCCCTCTCTTGTTCTTGAAGAGAGGGATAGCAGCCTGCCAGGGCGTAGCTTCAGCGAAGACTGGGGTGAGTTCTGTTTTCTCAAAGGCGGAGCTTTGAGTTACTTTCTGATTTTTACTCTCCTATCGGAATTAATAAATTCAAAATATATGTGAATTGTATTTTCGGGCATCATCCCTTCTGCAATTTCAGGCCATTCTATAATTGTAATTGCATCTTCATAGAGATCATATAATCCCAATTCCAGAACTTCTTCCGCTGTATCTATACGGTACAGATCCAGATGACGAATGACGCAAGTTCCCATATATTCGTTCATCAGCACATAACTTGGACTGCTCACATTTTCCCTGACTCCCAGAAATTTACAAAGCTGTTGTGTAAAGAAGGTCTTCCCTGTTCCCAACTCGCCGTAAAGAGCGACTACATCACCTTTCTTTAATTTAGGAGCAAACTGTTTTGCGAACTCTATTGTATCATTTTCAGATTTTAGAATTCTTTCTTCCTGCATAATGTATTTTTTTATTATCCTAAAAATTCATTTCCAACTTTACGAGCTCGTTCCGGTTTATCCAGATCAATGCCCAATGCCAGACCAATCTCAACCAGTAAATTCCAACCTGCACTCAAAAAAACATGGCTATTCATTTCACCGGCATCCGGTATAAGAATAGTCGGGAATGGTGTATTTTTAGTTGAAATGGCAACAATTGTGAGTCCAACACCTTCGATTAATACATTTTGGAATTTCTCAATTTCCTCTTCGATCGGGTCTATCACAAAAACCACATCATCTTTTTGCATGACTTCTTCAATGCCGTGAACAGCATAAGTTCCTTCCAGAAAATCAGATTTTTTCCTTGTGATCTCATTGGTTTTCAAAGTTAATTCTTCAGCTACACCGTCATTATAACCTGCGAAATAAATGGTGGGAGCATTAATTGCTGCTTCGATGATTTTCGGATCGATAGACATTGTCAGTGCTTTTTCCATCTTCTCCGCTAACCCTGAAGACTTTATAGGATCAGGTTTATTATCAATATTCCAAAGGATGGATTCATAGAACAGAGCTTGCTCAACCACGCTTTTTGTAGCAGCGACAGCTTGTTCCCAACCGCAATTTAATACAAATGTTTGCTTACATTCCTTCTCAAGTGGAGTATTATTATTAGCTGATAAAGCAAAACGATTATCATTACCTATTTCTGCCAACTTTTTTGCCAGCAAAATTATCTCTTTGGTTTTCCCTGAATTTGAAGCACAGAAAACAGCAAATTTAGAAAGATCATAAAGAGCTGACTGCCTGGATCCATCAGTTGTAATGTATATATCTAAGCCTTGAGTAAGAGCTTTTCTGATTGCATTTTTTGCCGGGAATATTCTGCTGGAGCCTTCACCGGTAAGCAACAGTTTCCCAACTGAACTAATTTTTTGGGCAATTTTCTCTGTTTGTTTAGAATCGAACTTTTTCACAACATCAACTGTATCCATCATTTCCTGAACTAAAGCATATTTAGAGTATTTTGCTTCATTAAGATTCATAATTTATCCTCTTTTACTTTTATGATTTAATTTCTCTTTTTTATTTCTTCAATTAATTTTTTAAAATCTTCCGTCTCTTTTCTAACTTCTTGAACAAAACTGTTATCTTCTATTGTTCCAATTGCTGCTGTCATTTCTTCCATATTTCTATAAGTTGCCTGTCGGAATGGATTATCAAAATCCTTTTTTCGTGAGATATAAACCTGATCTTTTATGAATTCTTGAATTTCTATTGCTTTATCTAAAGCCGATGCCCACTGTTCTTTTCTAAGGTTATCTGTTCCAAGTATTTCACAAAGTGCAGCATAAGCATGTTTTTGTTTTTCAGATGGATATTTTTTCCAAAGTTTATCATACCTGTGGTGGATTTCTGTCCACTTAGTTAGTTTACCAGACCCAATATCAGCTCGCATTTGATCGACGTCTTTCTCCGGAATAAGCTGTCCTCCGAGATTCACCCATTTTTTTTCGCGCTTTCCTTTCAAAGCTTTGCACATCGATGAAAAATCAACTTCAGGATTTTTATTTAAATAATCCAATAGATTCTTAATAGCATAATAATGGAGCATATCACGATAGGCATGATAAGATTTATGTACCTTTATGATCACAACTTTCCGGTTTGATCTTTCCATATTCTCGCCTAAAACCTGCAGGCTTTTTATTTGATCTTCATTTCCAGACAACATTTCTTTCCCAATAGTTATAAGTTCTTTCTCATCTTTATCTTCGATAGAATCACCTTTTTTGCGAAGCGCTGCTTTAGCCGTCCATATTTCCAACAATTTTTGAGCTGTTAATATCTCTTCGATCGTGTCGGGAGCAAGGTGATCGAACTCAATATTCTGGATCTTGTTCTTACGTTTATCGCGTTTATTAAATTTCCAAGAATTCCTGGCAAGAGCATACATATTATACAACCACCAATATGCTGGAAATACTTCTAATTGATCTTTAGATTCGTTATTATTGAGAAGTGAAAACGGCAGAGTGATATTTAATTCTGCCGGATATGCTGCTTTTGCCAATAAGACAAAAGAAGCAAATCGGCTGGAGTGTTTGATACTTGTATTCAATCCCGGCCAAAATCCACGTCCTGCTTGAATTTCATTATCATTAGCTCTACTGTTATGATTTGATCCTATTGTAGCTCCGGCAGCCACATTACTTTGTCCCAAAACAACCGAGGCAATAAGGAATGAATTATTATGATGCTGTTCATGAGCAGGAAAAATAAGATTGTTCAGTATTTCACAACAGGAAATCGTTGAGTTATCTCCTAAGAATGAATTAATCAGGCGAGCTCCATATTTAAGATTTGAATTCTCTCCCAGTATAAAACGAACCGCTTTACACCCATAAAAAATATGACATCCCTGACCAATTATGCCATTAATGATTTCCACACCTTCACCAATTTGTGTAGAAAGTATTTCGGAAGAATTAATCGTCAGGTTCTTTAATTTATTAGCTCCTTTTACATAACAGTGAGAACCGAATTTAACATCTTTTATAATACGAGAATTTTTTATCACACACTGTTCAGCAACCATACCATATAATCCGCGATGAGCGTCAAAGCTGTTTTGAGTGATTTCTTTTAATTTTTTTTGTAAAAATCTGTCGTCCCGATATTTTGCCCAGAGATAAGCATCAGCAGTTATCATGCCATCAAAAGGGATAACTTTGCGGCTGCCTGTTTCATTCATAATATCAAGACATATACGACTTTTTTCCGGTTCGCCTTCTTTGATAATTCCATTCCCAAATTTTGCATGATTGGTTGTTTGCATTTCATCAATATTAGCGAGAATACAGCGGTTACCAACAATATAATGAGATAAATATTTTACGTTGTGAATTGCAACATCATCACCAATATCACATGATATGATCTTACTATTCGTGATCCCAACCGGCAGTTTCAATTCGTGATATTCAAGAACTACATTACGTATATCCCCAATTCTTACAAGTCCAAAAAAATCATTATTCTTCAGCAGTCTGGAATTAAATTGATCGGTAACTAATATCTTGTCCCAATTATCTGAGACATTATTATTTTTTACAAGTTCATCAATTTCAGAAGAGAGTAAATGACGCCATCGATCTTTTGCCCATAAAGTTTGACGATTACGATAATAATATTCATCTTTCCCTTTTTTCAGAAATTCATTTGGAATAAAATTATTCCCGATATTGTCTATATTTTCAATTGAAACATTAGTCATATAATACTCCTCTTTAAAAAATCAACAGATATTACAGAACTCATTAAATAATTTAAAGAAATTAATAATAAAATAATGTCAAATAATTTTATCAACTGTATAATTCTGTTTTCTATTATTTCTTCGGTTTGCAGACTGCCAACGGTAAAAGCACCTCTTCCATGGAAATTCCGCCATGTTGGAAAGTTCCGTTAAAAAGATTCATATATTTATGAAATGAGTTAGGATAGACAAAATAATAATCATCCTTGGCAATAACATAATTATCAACTATACCACGTTTTGGCAGTCCATATTCTTCCGGTTCTTTTATATGAAGTGCATGTTTATTATTACAGGATAAATTTTTGCCCTGTTTGTAGCGTACGGTTGTTGTTGTTTCTTTATCTGCTACAAGCTGGGTGGCTCTGTTAACCCTGATCGAACCATGATCTGTGGTTAGAATAACCGTTGCATTCTGTTTAGCTATATTTTTTAGAGCTTCATAAAAACTTGAGTGCAGAAACCAGTGTTTCGTAAATGCTCTAAGTGCCTGTTCATCCGGAATTGTCTCTTTTAATATTTCATCTTGAGAGCGGTGATGCGCTAATAGATCGAGGAAATTATAAACCAGAGTCACCAGTTTTTCATTTTTCCATGATGCGATCTTCCTCACAACAAAATTACCCTCATCGATATTGAGGATCTTAATATATTTACTCGGACCGATATTACATCCCAGATCGCTTACATGTTCATCCAAAAGCTGATGTTCATTTCTATTTCGGCTACTATCCGCATCAGCAGAACTGATCCAGTATTCGGGGAAATTCCTGGCAATATCATTGGGAAGTAAACCGCTGAAAATAGCATTACGTGAATAAGGAGTCGCAGTTGGCAGAATTGAATAATACATATTAAGATCAACATCGAAGAGCTCTTTTATATATGGTTCAATTCCACGGTATTGATCTAATCTCATACAGTCCAGAACAATAAGATATACCGGTGCTTTACTATTAAATTCTGGTATAACAAAATTTGAAACCACGTCGAAAGAAAGTTGCGGTCTATCATCAGATTTCAACCAATTCTTATAGTTATCTGCAACAAAATTAGAAAACTCCGCATTGCAGTTCATTTTTTCAAGGAAATGAGTATGAAGAAGAGCCGGATCTTTAATGTCATCGAGAGTAGAATCCCAATTATTTAAATCTTTATAAATATCGATCCAGTCATTACTTTTAAGATCCAAAAATAATCTTTGATTTAATTGAGCGGAGAATTCGGCATATTGTTCTCCGATCTTATTCTTCCTGATTTCATCCGCTTCAAATAGCTTTTTAATTGCCATAATAAGTTGATTTGGATTGATTGGTTTTATTAGATAGTCAGCGATCTGACCGGCGATAGCACCTTCCATAATGCCTTCTTCTTCGCTTTTTGTAACCATGATAACCGGCAGGGAATTACTTATTCTCTTAATCTCGCGCAGGGTAGAAAGTCCATCCATTCCGGGCATCATTTCATCGAGAAAGACAAGGTCAAAATCTTCTTTTGAAACCAGATCGATTGCATCTGAGCCATTGTTTATGGTTTTAATTTTGTAACCACGCTCGGTAAGGAAAAGTATAAAGGGTCGCAGGTGTTCTATTTCATCATCGACCCACAAGATTCTTAACTGTTGCATTTTTTGTCTCCTTTGATCTTTTTTTTATAAATAAAAGAATCAAATTATCAAAAAGCTATATTCCCTCCAAATAATTATATTATGTTTTTCTTTCCGCTTTTTGCGTCTTCTTGACACGGCGTAGTGCAACGAAGACGGTTGCGGTGAATATTCTCAGAAAAACAATAACACTACAACTAATCCGTCTCTTCAAATCTTCGCTGCTTATCTTTCACAATTGCTCTCATTTCTTCTAAATTTTCATCCTGAAAATATAGTGCAAGTTTAAAATTTAGTTCTTTGCGATTGCAATTGAAAAAGGTTACCATTTTTTCAATATATTGTTCAATGAAAACATTTTTCATTGTTTTATCTTTATTCTTTTTATTCTCACGTATCTCTTTAATTTCTTCACGCAATTCAGAGGTAGGAAACTCTTGCGCCTTCTTTATCCAATCTTCTTTCTCATTGAATTCAGCCTGCTTCACCAGTGGTTTTATCATATTTAGTTTATCCAGCCCGATCTCTTTTGCAGAGTGTTCATCCACGTCAAGTTCACGAATAAAAAGGTCAAAATTACTAATGACTTTTGCAGCAAAACTGCCATTCATGTTAAATTCATTTTCCACAAATTCTTTAAAAGTCTTATAGCCTTTGAATTTGTATAATTTGGTTCTGCGAATATCTGAAAGAAGTTGTCCTAACTGCACAAAATTTTCTTCCATATTTTGTTTTAAATTTGTAACTGCCTGGATCTTCTCATCGGGTGTCATATCAAAATTTGATTGTTCAAAACTCATTTTCCCTCTTAGTTTATTGGATTATATATATTTTCTTCTGCCGGGAAATTTCCTTCTTTTACTTCCCTTGAGAATTTATTTATGCTATTTGGAATATCCTTACTTAACTGCGCATAATTCTTCACAAATTTAGGTTTGAAATCTGCCATTCCCAGAATATCATGATAGACAAGAACCTGACCATCAGTGAATTTACCGGCACCAATCCCAATTGTAGGAATGGAAAGTGTTTCACTGATCGTTCTGCCCAGCTTTTCCGGTATTCCTTCCAGAACCAGCATAAAAGCTCCCGCTTTTTCTATCTCTTTTGCCTGCGAAAGGATCTCATTAAATTCTACTTCTTTCTTACCCTGTATCCGGTATCCGCCAAAAGAATTAATCGACTGGGGTGTTAATCCCAGATGAGCTACAACCGGTATTTCGCAATCCACAATTGCTCTGATAGCTTCAAGACGACTTGGTTTTCCGCCTTCCAGTTTTACAGCATTTGCTCCGCCCTGAGTAATGAGAAGTGCAGCATTTTCCTTTGTCTCTTCAATGCTGAGATGATAGGTCATAAATGGCATATCGGCAACAATGAACGTTTCTTTTGCACCGCGTCTAACTGCTTTAGTATGATGAATAATATCTTCAAGAGTAACCTTGAGTGTATCCTCATATCCCAGAATCACCATTCCCAGACTGTCACCAACCAGAATAATATCAACTTCAGCTTCTTGAACATATTTTCCTGATGGATAATCATAAGCGGTAACCATCACTATTTTTTGTCCGTCTTTTTTCATCTTTTTAAAGGTTTTCACATTTTTCATAAATGCCCCCTTATTTGCTATAATTTATCTTTTTACGTTACGAAGACAATCCGTCAAATGCCGGAGTAAACACTCCGTAACGAGAAAAACGAAGAGCAGAAGAAACCCGAATTAGTTACTGCTCTATCTTATCCTTCCTTAAAAGAACAACGTGCAAGATTCGTCCAGTCTTCTCCAGCTTCCGCTGGATACGCCACGGCGTGCAGGATGACGATATTTTGAGAACCCCGCTGAATAGTCTGGGGTGCAAGACTCCAGCCTAAGGCTGGTAAACGTCCAGTCTTCTCCAGCTAAAGCTGGATACGCCACGGCGGGCAGGATGACGGTAAGTTGGAGAGCAGCGAATTGGCGACTCGGCGAAGAGAATGATGAGAAAGCAAAAAACAGAAAGTAGAAAGCATCCGGCTTCGCACAGCTACGCCGGGATAAGGAAATAAGAATTCAGACTTCAGTCTTCGGTGGAATTAAACTTCATTAAGTAATACTTCTACCTCAGATTTAAGTTTAGGAAGGTGATTTGATACAATACCCCAGATAATTGTATTATCAACTTTATCATAACCATGAATAACCCAATTTCGAGTATCTATTATTTGTCGTGCATTCTTTATCTTTAACTTAGGATTGATCTTCAATAAACGAGTCATTGCTTCACCAATAATTTCAATTTCTCGTTCTACACCTCTTCTAAGAAG
This sequence comes from Candidatus Cloacimonadota bacterium, assembly GCA_030600585.1. GTDB lineage: Bacteria > Cloacimonadota > Cloacimonadia > Cloacimonadales > TCS61 > Tenebribacter. The sequence goes on from JAUVLU010000057.1 coordinate 10,681, forward strand.
TTTATTATTCTGATAAAAAAGAAAATCTTTATTTTCTCCTATAAATTGCTCAATTGAATTAATTGATGTGATTATATCAAATAAATATTTTTTAGATTCACGATTCATAAAGCAACTCCTTAGTTTCATTTATACTATCAATAAAATATGGGTTAGATAATGTAGCTTCCGTTACTAAATCTATTTTCCTATTAAATAACTCCTTCAATTTATGATGTATATTAAAATAATTATTTGTATATTCTTCAATTGATAGGTTTTCTATAAAGGATATTAAAAAATCAATATCGCTTTCTTTGCTAAATTTCGTTGTAACTACCGAACCAAAAACATACAATCGTTTTATTTTGTATAATGTACATAGTTTTATTAATTCAGATCTCTTTTTATTTATAATATTTTGCATAATATTTCCTGTTTATTGTTATTTTTGTATCCTTTGATATTATATCACCGCTTTGCGGTTGAGTGAGATAGTGTGGATGTGATTCCCAACGCTTACGAGTCGGGTTATATTATTTCACCACTTCGTGGTTTAGTAAGAAAATGCAGGTTGAAATTCCCAACGTTAACACATCGGGTTAAAGTATGTCACCACTTCGTGGTTGGGTGTGAAACTGTTGGATGTCTTTCCCGACACTAACGGATCGGGTTAGAATATAACACCACTTCGTGGTTGGGTGAGATAGTGTGGGTATTTTTCCCGACACTTACGAGTCGGGTTATGATATATCACCCCTTTGGGATTGGGGGAGATTAAATGAGCGTTCTTCCAGACGTTTACACGTCAGGTTAAAATATGTCACCGCTTTGCGGTTGGGTGAGAAGATGCTGGGTGTTTTTCCCGACACTTACGAGTCGGGTTATAGTATATCACCGCTTTGCGGTTAGAGTTTTATCCTTTATGTCGCCTTTTCGCAAAATCGCCCAGGCAGAATGACGGTCTCCGTCTTTCTGAGAGATTCAACCTGCTTTTCCCTCGAAGAATCTGGAGTACATAGACTCTTCGTCGAATGCCTTTGTAAGATTTTCTCAGAGAGACTATAAGTTAGAAATGACGAGGAAGGTTAGTCACCTTTTCGCAAAACGCCCAGTCGCAAAGCCGGACCCGGTGAAATATTCATCAAGCTGAATTTCACAGGTTAAAAGCTTTGCGTTACTTACTTCTCGCTCCTCTTTAAATAAGAGATCAGAGAACAGATGTCAGAAATCAGGTCTAAGAGTGATTAGAATTTATTAAAAATGATCCTGGATTATTTATCATTGAGCCAAGCATCTTACCAATTTCTAAGGATTGTTCTGTTAATAATTCATGCTCTTTATGGCTAATGTAATTACAATCACGGGCAAAATCTAATGACGAATTTGTTTCACTATTCTCACCATCACAATCAGTAAGTTTACTTATAAAATG